>NZ_JBHWJK010000001.1:373401-512515 GCF_042731455.1 Streptomyces sp. NPDC059852
GCACCCCGCCGCCCGCGGCCGGGGGGGGGGGCGTGCCCGGGGCGACCCCCCCAACACCACCACGCCGGCCGCCGGGGGGGGGGCCCACGCCTGTTTCCGGCCAGCACAACGTGCAGGTCACGGAGAGGTCTCGTCCGGGGTACTGACTCCACGTCCAGGATGTGGCTAACATCACGCAAGCGCGGCGATGTTGCCGTGGCGTTACGGAGGTGCGACGTGCTGCCAGGACGGGGACGAGACGGCCGTGCCGCCAGGCTTGCGCGCCTCGTGGGCACCCGCACCGTGTGGACGGCCGCCGGCGACGGCGAGTTCTTCTGCCCGGGGTGCGGGGGCGACCGCAACTACCAGCGGCTGACCGGACACCGCCGCTTCACCCTGCTCGGCGTCCCGGTACTGCCGCGCGGCGAGACCGGCCCCGTCGTCGAGTGCGCCGCCTGCCGCCGCCACTTCGGCACCGACGCCCTGGACCACCCGACCACCACCCGCTTCTCCGCGATGCTCCGCGACGCCGTGCACACCGTCGCCCTCGCGGTGCTGTCGGCGGGCGGCACCAGCGCCCGCCCCGCCCTGGAGACCGCCGCGGCCACCGTGCGCGCGGCCGGCTTCGACGACTGCACCGAGGAACAGCTCAGCGCCCTGGTCGACGCGCTCGCCGCCGACACCGGCCGGGTCCTGTCCGAGCCCTGCGGCCCCGGCCTCGCCATAGAGCTCCACGAGGCCCTGGACCCGCTCGCCCCGCACCTCGCCCCCGCCGGCCGCGAGTCGATCCTCCTCCAGGGCGCCCGCATCGCCCTGGCCGACGGCCCCTACACCCCCGCCGAACGCGACACCCTCGCGACGGTCGGCGCCGCCCTCACCCTGTGCGCGGACGACGTGGCGGGCCTGCTGGCAGCGGCGGCACGGACGCCTTCCTGAGCCCGTGCGGGTGCTCCGGCGACGAGGTCAGGAATCGAGAAGCGCCGCCCCCCGTCCGCCGCTAGCGTGACGGACATGGACATCAGCATTCACGCCAGCTTCATTCCGCACGACGATCCGGAGGCCTCCCTGGCCTTCTACCGTGACGCCCTCGGCTTCGAGGTCCGCAACGACGTCGGGCAGGGCACGATGCGCTGGATCACCGTGGGTCCGCCCGGACAGCCCGACACCTCGCTGCTGCTCGCGCCGCCCGCCGCCGACCCCGGCGTCACCGACGACGAGCGCCGGGTCATCGCCGAGATGATGGCCAAGGGCACCTACGGCTGGCTGCTGCTGGCCACCGCCGACGTCGACGAGACCTTCGAGAAGGTGCAGGCCGCCGGCGCCGAGGTCGTGCAGGAGCCCACCGACCAGCCGTACGGCATCCGCGACTGCGCCTTCCGCGACCCCGCGGGCAACCTCATCCGCATCCAGGCCAGGGGCTGACGATGACCGAGCCGCACATCGCCGACAGCCACGATCTGATCCGTGTGTACGGGGCGCGGGAGAACAACCTGAAGGACGTCAGCATCGAGATCCCGAAGCGCCGGCTGACGGTGTTCACCGGTGTCTCCGGCTCCGGCAAGAGCTCGCTGGTGTTCGACACCATCGCCGCCGAGTCGCAGCGGCTGATCAACGAGACCTACAGCGCGTTCCTCCAGGGCTTCATGCCGAATCTGGCCCGGCCCGAGGTCGACGTCCTCGACGGACTGACCACCGCCATCACCGTCGACCAGCAGCGCATGGGGTCCGACCCGCGCTCCACCGTCGGCACCGCCACCGACGCCAACGCGATGCTGCGCATCCTCTTCAGCCGGCTCGCCGAGCCGCACATCGGGCCGCCCTCCGCCTACTCCTTCAACGTCGCCTCCGTCTCCGCGAGCGGCGGCCTCACCGTCGACCGGGGCGCCGACCGGACGAAGACCGAGAAGGTCACCTTCAGCCGTACCGGCGGCATGTGCACCCACTGCGAGGGCCGGGGCCGGGTCTCCGACATCGACCTCACCCAGCTCTACGACGACTCCAAGTCGCTCGCGGAGGATCCCTTCACCATCCCCACCTACACGGGAGACGGGTGGGTCGTGCGGGTGATCACCGAGTCCGGCTTCTTCGACAAGAACAAGCCGATCCGCGAGTACACCAAGAAGGAACGGCACGACTTCCTCTACCGGGAGCCCACCAAGGTCAAGATCAACGGCGTCAATCTGACGTACGAGGGCCTGATCCCCAAGCTGCAGAAGTCCTTCCTGTCCAAGGACCGCGAGTCGATGCAGCCCCACATCCGCGCCTTCGTGGACCGCGCCGTCACCTTCGCCGTCTGCCCCGAGTGCGACGGCACCCGGCTCAGCGAGCAGGCCCGCTCCTCCACGATCGAGGGGCGGAGCATCGCCGACGCCTGCGCCATGGAGATCCGCGACCTCGCCGAGTGGGTCCGCGGCCTCGACGAGCCGTCGGTCGCGCCCCTGCTCGCCAAGCTCCGGCACACCCTCGACTCGTTCGTGGAGATCGGCCTCGGCTACCTCTCCCTGGACCGGGCCTCGGGCACGCTGTCCGGCGGCGAGGCGCAGCGCACCAAGATGATCCGCCACCTCGGCTCCTCGCTCACCGACGTCACCTACGTCTTCGACGAGCCGACCGTCGGACTGCACCCGCACGACATCGAGCGCATGAACAACCTGCTGCTGCGCCTGCGGGACAAGGGCAACACGGTCCTCGTCGTGGAGCACAAGCCGGAGACCATCGCGATCGCCGACCACGTCGTCGACCTGGGCCCCGGCGCGGGCACGGCCGGCGGCACCGTCTGCTTCGAGGGCACCCTCGAGGGCCTCCGGCAGTCCGACACCGTCACCGGCCGCCACCTGGACGACCGCGCCAAGCTCAAGGACACGGTCCGCACCCCCACCGGCACCCTGGAGATCCGCGGAGCGGACGCCAACAACCTCCAGAACGTCGACGTCGACATCCCGCTCGGTGTGCTGTGCGTCGTCACCGGCGTCGCCGGCTCCGGCAAGTCCTCCCTCGTGCACGGTTCGATCCCGGCGCCCGAGGGCGTCGTCTCCGTCGACCAGACGCCGATCCGCGGCTCGCGCCGCAGCAACCCGGCGACCTACACGGGGCTCCTGGAACCGGTCCGCAAGGCGTTCGCCAAGGCCAACGGCGTCAAGCCGGCCCTGTTCAGCGCCAACTCCGAGGGCGCCTGCCCCACCTGCAACGGCGCCGGAGTCGTCTACACCGACCTGGCGATCATGCAGAGCGTCGCCACCACCTGCGAGGACTGCGGCGGCAGGCGGTTCGACGCCTCGGTGCTGGAGTACCGCCTCGGCGGCCGGGACATCAGCGAGGTGCTCGCGATGTCCGTGACCGAGGCCGAGGAGTACTTCCGCGAGGGCGAGGCCCGCATCCCCGCCGCGCACCGGATCGTCCAGCGGCTGGCGGACGTCGGACTGGGCTACCTCACCCTCGGCCAGCCGCTGACCACCCTGTCCGGCGGTGAGCGCCAGCGCCTCAAGCTGGCCGTGCACATGGCCGACAAGGGCGGCGTCTACGTCCTCGACGAGCCGACGACCGGTCTGCACCTGGCCGACGTCGAGCAGTTGCTCGGCCTGCTGGACCGGCTGGTGGACTCCGGCAAGTCCGTCATCGTCATCGAGCACCACCAGGCCGTCATGGCCCACGCCGACTGGATCATCGACCTCGGGCCCGGCGCCGGTCACGACGGCGGCCGGATCGTCTTCGAGGGCACCCCCGCCGACCTGGTCGCCGCGCGCTCCACCCTCACCGGTGAGCACCTCGCGGCCTACGTGGGCGGCTGAGCGCCGATGTGCCTGACGGGATCACCGGCCATGGCCCTGCTGACGTCCCGCTCCCGCCTGCTGCGGGAGTGGACGTCCCCCAAGGTGCCCGGCCAAGATGTGGGGGTGACGTCCCACCGCTCCACGCCCGACGAACAGCGCCTGCGCACCCTGGTCGCGCTGCGCCGTGTCCGCGACCGGATGGACCGGGAGTACGCGCAGCCGCTCGACGTCGAGGCCCTCGCCCGCGGCGTCCACATGTCGGCCGGCCACCTCAGCCGCGAGTTCCGGGCCGCCTACGGCGAATCGCCCTACGGCTATCTGATGACGCGGCGCAACGAGCGCGCGATGGCCCTGCTGCGCCGCGGCGACCTCAGCGTCACCGAGGTCTGCTTCGAGGTCGGCTGCTCGTCCCTGGGCACCTTCAGCACCCGCTTCACGGAGCTGGTCGGCATGTCGCCGAGCGCCTACCGGCGGCAGGAGACCGGCGCCGCGGCCGGCATCCCGTCCTGTGTGGCCAAGCAGGTGACGCGGCCGATGCGGAACCGGGAGGCGCCGTTCTCCCTGGCCGCCGCCGTCAACGGCACGGCACCGGCGGGCGCCCGCGCCGCCTCGTGACGGCGGGCCGGGAGCGCCCTCCCCGGCGCGGCGCCCCCGGCCCTCCCTCCTTCGCGGGACGTCCTACGGCAGGGAGCCGTCCCAGTACTTGTCGTCGTCGGAGTCGTAGACCAGCTCGCCCCCGGCGTCGTACCCCTTGATGTGCGGTGCCCGCGTGACCTGCTCGTTCAGCACGCCGGACGCGACGAACCGGCCGTCGTCCACGGTGACCTCCGCGCTCGAGTCGCCGTAGGAGACGGTCACCCGGGCCACCGACGGCTTGGCCGTGCCGATCACCGCCCAGCGGAACGGCAGCTTCCAGCGGCCGTGGTCCAGGACCGTCTGCTGGAAGAGCCGGTTGCTGTTGGGGTTCACCAGCACCGCGCCCGCGTCCGGGATGTCGTCGCTCTCGTCGGGGAACCCGGTGATGCCCTGCGTCACCCCGTCCTCGAGCCGGCAGATCAGCGAGGACCGCTCCTCGTCGTCTGCCTGCGCGACCACGAAGACGCCGTCGCCCCCCGTGTTGGAGTCGCCGGTGCTGCGCATCGCCAGCACGATCGCGTACGCGTCCGGCGGGGCGAGACCCGGCCGGCCGGGCCAGTCGCGGGTGAACTCCGAGTCCAGGCAGTTCTCCAGCCCGTCCCTGGCCTGCCGGTAGGTGATCCCGTCGAACAGGGCCGCCGTCGCCCGGTCCGGCTCCGCGCTCGGCGTCGGGGACACCGACGGCGTGGCCGTGCGCGAGGGCGTCGGGGCCGCCGCCGTGCTGCCCTGGGCGCTCCCGGTCCCCAGCCCGTACACCGCGGCGGGCACCGCCGCCAGTGTCGCCAGCGCCGCTCCCGCCACCGCCACCCGGCGCCGCCGCTCCAGCGCGCCCCGCCGCCGGATCTGCGGATAGGGCGCCGCGGACGGCCGGATCGTGTAGGCGTCCTCGGCGAGCAGCTCCCTCAGTTCGCCCTCGAAGTCCCGCTCGTCATCCGTCACTTGCCGCTTCTCGTCGTCGTTCACCGGTTGCCTCCCTGACCGGACGGGGTCCTCCGGGCGAGCCCCGGATACGTACGCAACTTCGCCAGCCCTTTGGACGCCTGGCTCTTGACCGTCCCCACGGAGCAGCCGAGCAGATCGGCGACCTCCGTCTCGGACAGGTCCTCCCAGTACCGCATGACCACCACCGCCCGCTGTCTGGGCGGCAGTTGGGCCAGGGCGCCGAGCAGCGCACCGCGCTCGTCGACCCCCGCGTAGCCCTCGTCGCGTCCCGCGCGTTCCGGCGGGGCGTCGGTCAGCGCCTCGGAGACCCGCCGCTTACGGAACCGGTCGCTGTTGCAGCTGACCAGCATCCGCCGGACGTACGCCTCCGGGCTGTCCGCGCGCGACACCCGCCGCCAGGAGCGGTACGCCTTCGCCAGAGCCGTCTGGGTCAGGTCCTCCGCGTGGTGCGCGTCGCCGGTGAGGAGATACGCGGTCCGCACGAGGTGCGACCATCGCGCTCTGACGAATTCCTGGAACTGGGCCTCTGGTTCGGCCTGCATCAAGCACCCTCCCTCGCCCCACAGACCACCACCGCCCCGGAATCGGTTGCCCGGCGCGCGCCGCCCGGTTCGAATGGGACGGTGGAGACCGAGAAGCAGTGGCACGAGGGCGACCCGGGGGTGCTGAGGCTGCCGTCCGGGCGGCTCGTGCGGGGGCGCGCCCTGCGCCGCCCCCTCGACCCGGCGGCACCGCCGCCCACCTACGGCGTCTATCTGCTGGGCCGCAGGCCGCCCGAGGCGGACTGGGAGATCCACTGGATCCGCTGGCCCGACTTCCGCCTCCCCGCCGACCGGGCCGCGGCCCGCGCGGCGCTCGCGGCGGCCTGGGAACGGGCCCCGGAGGAGCGCGTCGAGATCGCCTGCGGCGGCGGCCGCGGCCGTACGGGGACGGCGCTGGCGTGTCTCGCGGTGCTGGACGGCGTGCCGGCCGGGGAGGCCGTGGGCTTCGTGCGACGGCACTACGACCGGCACGCCGTGGAGACGCCGTGGCAGCGGCGTTACGTGCGGACCTTCAGGTGAGCGACGTTCAGGTGAGCGTGTCCGCCACCAGCCGCGTCGCCTCGGCGATCAGCTCGTGGTCGTACGCCGCGTCCTGCTCGGGCCGGGTCGTCATGACCGCGAGGACGAGCGGGACGCCCGCCTCCGTCCAGGCGATCCCGGCGTCGTTGTTCGCGCCGTAGGAGCCGCCGCCGGTCTTGTCGGCGACCGTCCACGGCGGCGGCAGGGCCGCGCGGAACCGGTTGGCGCTGGTGGTGTTGTGCAGCATCCAGTGCGTGAGCCGGGCCCGGTCGCGGGCGTCGAGGGCGTCGCCGAGGATGAGCCGGGCGTAACTGCGGCCGATCGCGCGCGGGCTGGTGGTGTCGGTGACCCGCCACGGTTCCGCCGAGTTCAGCTCGGTCTCCCAACGGTCGAGCCGGGTCACCCGGTCGCCGATCGAGCGGGCGAAACGGGTCACCGCCGTGGGGCCGCCGATCTGGCGCAGCAGCAGGTTGCCGGCCGTGTTGTCGCTGAACCGGATGGCGGCGTCCGCGAGTTCGGCGACGGTCATGCCGGTCTCCAGGTGCGCCCGGGTGACGTCGGAGTTGGCCACCAGGTCGGCCTCGGTGTAGTGGATCCGCCGGGCCAGCACCTCGCCGTCGTGGTCGAGGTCGCGCAGCACGGCAGCGACGGCGAGCGGCTTGAACAGGGAGCACACCGGGAAGCGTTCGTCGGCGCGGTGGGCCACGGTCCGGCCGGTGCCCACGTTGTGGGCGAACACGCCCAGCCGGGCGCCGTGGCCGCGCTCCAGCTCGCGCAGCCGGGCCCGGACGTCACCGCCGGTCGTGGCGTGGGCCGGCCCGGCGGCCAGGGCGGCGGCCGCGGTGCCCGCCGTGAGGAGCAGGGCGCGGCGGCTGAGGGGGGAGGGTGTGGGGGAGGGAATCGTGCTCTCCTTCGGTCGAGGGACGTCGACGATCTACTGATCATCGACGCCGCCGCCCCGCTCTTGGTTGCGCGCGCCGTTCCTACGGGACAGCCCTTAGCCCGGCCCCATCTCCAGCACCATGATGAGCCGGTCCTCGCCCGGCCCCAGGTAGCCCCGGTGCACGCGGCCGTCCGTGGAGAAGCCCAGGGTGCGGTACAGCGTGATGGCCGCCGCGTTCGTCGGCTCCACGGTCAGCCGCACCTCGTGCACCCGATCCCGGCGCAGTTGCCGCAGCACCTCCAGCATCAGCCGTCTGCCGAGGCCCCGGCCCCGCTGGTCGGCGCTGACGGCGAGGCTGAGGACCCAGCACACATAGCCGTCCGAGGTGGTCACGAACAGCACATAGCCGTGCAGGCACTCCCCGTCGTCCAGGACGAGGATGCGGTCCCCGTGGACGTCGATGTGCTGCCGGAGGACGAAGTACGGGTACGGCTCCTCGGGGAAGACCTCCCGGTCCACGCGCAGCAACTCGGGCAGATCGGCCTCGGTGACGCCCCGCATGGTCAGGGGCCGTTCGGCGCGGTCGGCGAAGAACGCCTGGTCGGTGTGGTGTCCCGAGAAAGGGAAACGTTCCTCCGGTAGCGCCATCAGCCGCCCCCTGTGTGATGGAATGCCGTCACTCGTGCAGGTGAGTACCCGTTGCCCGCCGTTTCGGGTGCTCACCGAGGTCCGCCCCATCTTGAGCAGCGCCGTTCCCGCTGGACAAGACCGCACTGTGCCTATGCCTCAACGCGCTCCCGATGCGCCTCCTTTTGGTACCGTTGGTGGAATGACCCAGAGATCGTCGGGGGGCGTCCAGGTGATGAATGCCGATGTGCCATGGGACGCGGCATTCGACTCGATCGCCTACCTTGATCACAATTACCGCGCCTTACAGGCGGAGGACGCGGAGATCCTGCACATCATCCGGGACCATTTCGGCGACCATTTCCGGAAGCAGGGCGTCGGACCGGTCAGCGGGATCGACGTGGGAGCGGGGGTGAACCTGTACCCGGCCCTGGCGATGCTGCCCTGGTGCGACGAGATCACCCTCTTCGAGCGCTCGGCGTCCAACGTGGACTACCTGACGAGCCAGATCGACGGCTACGACGAGACCTGGGACACCTTCTGGTCCGTCCTCTGCCGCAAGGACTGCTACCGCTCCCTGGACATGGACCCGCGTGAGCGCTTCCGCAAGGTCGTCCACGTCGAGCAGGGCGACATCTTCGACCTCTGGCGGCACGAGGGACGCTGGTCCGTGGGCACCATGTTCTTCGTCGCCGAGTCGATGACCGCCGTGCACGACGAGTTCCGGCTCGGCGTCGAGAGATTCATGCGCGCCCTCGCCCCGGGCGCCCCCTTCGCCACGGCCTTCATGGAACATTCGAAGGGCTATCACGCCGGAGAGCATTTCTTCCCGGCGTGTGACGTGGGAGAATCCGAGGTGCGCGCGAGCCTCGAGGCATTCGCGGGTGACTTCAAGGTCCAACGACTCGAATCCGCGGCAGCCGTACGCGACGGATATTCGGGGATGATCGTCGCCTACGGCTGGCGCGCGAATTCGGATTCGGCCATTCCGGTCGACTGATCGACGAGGCTTCACAACAGCACAGCGGTATTCCTCAAGTGATGGCAGTGCGGCCTGTGTGAGGGGCATGGGATGCAGATCAAGCCACGCCAGCATCTGCTGGACATCTGGCAGGCGATTGCCCGCCACTCTTTCGACGGGGGAGAGTGGCAATGGGGCGACTGGGGCAAGGAGAGCAGCGTCGCCGACGCCGAGCGGCTGCTCTGCCTGCTCTATCCCGCCACCGAGATCCCCGCCTTCCGGCTCGACGACCCCGACACCACACAGGAGGACGTCCAGCAGGTCCTGAAGAAGGCCGGAGGACGCCTGGACATCCCGGCCAACCTCGTGACCGCCGCGGCCGAATTCATGCGGACGCACACCGGTGAGGACAAGAGGCCCACGTTCGCGGGCGGCTACTACTTCGGCTCCGCGGACAAGAAGAAGGAACTCACCGAGGAACAGCGCCAATTGGGCGTGGTCGACTCCTACTCCATGTCGATCACCCTGTGCCTCGCCCTGCTCGGTTTCCTCAAGGTCTACGAGACCAGGACCCGGCGCTCCGACATCAAGGAGACCATCGCCGAACTGCGCTCCGCCACCAGCAACCGCCTCACCGCCGCCATGGTGAGCCTGCTGCGCTCCTTCGTCGTCAACGTCTTCGACACCGACTCCTCCCAGGGCCGCACCCTGACCGAACTCCTCGGCCAGCAGCGGCTGTCGCAGCGCCAGGTGCTGAACAAGTTCCAGACGCGCTTCCGTTCGCTGCGCGCGGCGATCAACGAGAGCGTGTTCCTCGGCATCGACATCCAGGAAGGACTCAAGGACGAGAACCAGCTCTTCGAGTGCGGCTTCTCCTGGACCATGGTCAAGGACGCCCCCGAGGTCGAGACGAGCGAACCCATCGGGCCGCAGCCCGAGGGTGTCGCCAACCCGGTGCCGTACCTGTACTTCACCGTGGTCGCCCTCGACGGTATCCAGGACCTGTTCTCCGACCGCACCCTCACCCTCGGCCTGCTCAACACCGAACAGCAGAGACTGGCCGAGTCGCTGCGCCTGCGGTGGGAGCTGACCCAGCAGTACTGGTCCGGCATCGCCCGCTTCGACGCCGACCGCTGGCCCCTGGAGGACATCCCCTGGCGCACGACCGGACAGAAGCTGGAGTCCGAGTACTTCTCCCTCTCCGTCGCCGCCATCCTCGTGCACGACCTCATGCGTCGCCGGGCCACCGACGACGACCTGACCCGCACCGTCGGCGTCATGGAGCGCCTCGCCGAGCGCGGCCGCATCACCAGCCGCATGGTCCGCGACGACCCGATCGTCCACGAGCTGCACAATGTCGGCGTCGCCCTGCCGCTGCAGGGCAGCGAACGCCTCGGCCCGCCCATGACCTGGGCCATGACCGACTTCTCCGCGCAGCTGCTCAAGCGGACCGTCCAGCTGTGCACCCTCTCCCGCAACCTGGCCTCCCACGACCGGCTGCTCCGCCTCGCCGAGGACGTCTTCGACCACATGTGGCGCCGGCGCATCCGCGACGGCGAGGGCGTCGGCCTGTGGGACAACATCCACGCGGCCTACCCGGAAGCCGAGATCCACCAGCGGCGCGTCCCGGTGTCCTGGAGCATCACCGAGCGGGTCACCGAGGTCATGGTGCAGGCCAACGTCATGTACCGGCAGCCCCCGATCCGCAGCAACGAACTGACCGAACTGGCCCGGGCGCTGCTCAGCGAGTCCGCCCACCTGCTGGGCAACGAGCAGATGGAGCCCGCCCCCGCCGACGCAGGCCGGCACGGCATGCAGCTGCGCAACATCGAGGTCAAGCTGCGCCGCGCCCGCAGCCTCGTCGAGGAGCAGCCCGGCACCGCCTACGCCCTCACCCTCGACGTCCTCGGACAGCTCGACTCGCTCGCCCGCGCCCGCGAGGCCGCGGACCGGGGAGTGTGAGACGTGCTGATCTTCTCCGCCTCCGACAAGGGGGGCACCGGCCGCTCGGTGACGAGCGCCAACCTGGCCTACCACCGCGCCATGGCCGGTGACGACGTCTGCTACCTGGACTTCGACTTCGGCTCGCCGACCGCGGCGGCCGTCTTCGACGTGGCCGACGCCCGCCAGGCCACCGAGGACCACGGTCTGCACGCCTACCTGATAGGAGAGGTCGGCGAACCCGCCCGCATCGACGTCTGGGCCGAGACCGAGCACCAGGTGCTGCGCTTCCCGCCGCCCGGCTCCGGCCGGCTCGTGCTGATGCCCGGCGACGTCAGCGGCGGCGAGTTCGCCACCAGCGAGGACAACCTGCACCGCTGCGTCGACCTCCTGATGAACCTCTCCTACGAGTTCGACCTGGTCATCGTCGACCTCAGCGCCGGCCGCTCCTACGCCGTCGACATGGTCCTGGAGGCCACCGCACAGCCCGAGATGAGCGAGGTCACCGCCCGCTGGCTGGTCTTCCACCGCTGGACCCGCCAGCATGTGGCGGCCGCCGCGAGCCTGGTCTTCGGCAAGCGCGGCATCCTCGCCGGCGGCGTGGAACGCGGACACGGCGAGGAGGAGCTGCGCAACGCCATCCGCTTCGTCCGGGCCGCCGTGCCCGACCCCGAGTCGCCGCTGTGGTCCCAGGTCTCGCCCACCCAGTCGGCGTGGATGCGCAAGACCGACGGCGACCTCAAGCAGCTCGCCTCCACCCACGGCATCGGCTACAGCATGGTCCTCGGGTCCGTGCCGCTCGAACCGGTCCTGCAGTGGCGGGAGCAGCTCATCACCGACGAGGACGTCCTCGACAGCCAGATCGCCAACCAGGAGACCTGGCAGGCCCTCAGCCGCCTCGCCGAACGCCTGACCGACGACAAGTACTGGGAGCCGGCATGAGCGAAGCCGTCTTCCAGGAGACCACCGCCCAGCCGCGCACCCAGTCCGTGCCGCTGGCCCATCTCTCCCTGGAGATCGGCCACCTCTACATGGAGGACTACGAGGCCGGACCCAAGCGGCTGGGCGAGCACTTCGCGGAGGTCCGCGTCTGGGCGGACGCCGTACGGGCCTCGGCGGCCCGGCGCGGCAGGCGCCCCCGCATCAGCACCTGCTTCCTGATCGACGACTACTTCAGCCGTTTCTCCACCCCGGCCGAACTCGTCCCCATGATCCTCAAGGAGGCCGAGAAGGCGGGCCTGGTCATCGACTACCTGGCCCGCGAGTCGGCCTGCGCGGTGGCCGACCGGGTCGAGCTCGCCGAGTCCGTCATGCACCGCCTGGTCGAGTCGCCGCCGCCCGGCAGCCACGGCTCGCGCCCGCCCGTCAGCCGTACCGGCTGGCTGGCCAACGGCGAGCGCAGCCCCTCGACGTCCCGCAGCGCCCTCGGCGCGGTCAAGGGCTGGGAGCCGCCGCAGGAGACGGCCGCCCGCAACCACTCCATCTTCATGGACGTCGAGCTGTGGTCGGAGAAGGACGGCCGGCGTCTGTGGTCCTGCCCCTTCCTGGCCGCCGTGTGGCAGCTCGCCCGTCTCGGCCTGCTGCGGCACCTGGGCGAGCCGGTCCTGGTGCCGACCGGGTGGGAGGGCGCGGACTTCCCGCAGGAGTGGGACCGGCTGCCGCCGGTGGTCAAACTCAGCGACACCACCGCGGCGTTCAGCGCCTACCGCACCTGCAGCCTGATGCCGAACCGCTTCGTCGCCGTGGAGGACGCCGTACGGCTCATCCTCGACCAGATAGACGTCGACGCGGGCGCGCTGCGGCAGGTCGCCGAGCGGTCCGCCGCCGAGGGCGTGCCGGTGCCCGCCGCGGTGGCCCAGCGCGCCACTTACGTCTTCTACGAGGAGCCCGGCGACTCCGCCGAGGCCGAGGAGACCTGAGATGACGGCGGCCCCGGTCCACCCGGCGCGTTCGGTCCTCGCCTGCGGCGAGGTGCGCACCTGTCTGCTGCCGTCGCTCCAGGCCCTCGACATCCGGGCCGCCGCCCAACTGCTCCGGCTCCGCGCCGACGAACCCGTACGGGTCTCCGAGCGGCCCTCCATGCACGCGCTGTCGCCCGAGGTGCTGACCGGCGTGGACTGCCGGCTGCCGTCCTCCAACGGCAGCAAGGTCCGGGGCGTCGGCACGGTCGCCGCCCGCGCGGCGCTGACCGAGGGCCGGCTTCTGCAGACGACCGCCTGGTTCAGCGTGCCGGCCACCGGACCCGACCTGCGCCGGCCCTGGGGTCAGTACCTGGTGCGGCCGGGCCTCGTCGAGCCGTTCGGCAAACTGCCCGAGCAGGCCACCGCGGACGGCGTGCTGCGCGGCGCCGGACGCGGTGAGCTCGACCTCGGGGTGATCGCCGAGGGGCTGCTGGCCCAACTGCGGCGGCACGCGCTGCTCGACCGCCGGGTGCCGTTCAAGTCCAGCCCGACCCGGCTGCGGTGGGTGGCGCGGCGCGAACCGGCGGGGGAGCGGGCCTCGCTGACGAGTTTCACACTCGCCGAGGGGGGACTGCGCACGATGGAACTGCGCCTCCCGGCCGATGTCCCGGCCGCCTCAGCCGCCGGCCTCTGCGAGGATCTCGCCCTGCACGACTGGCTTTTGACGACCGTTCAGCACATGCTGGACAACAGCAGGCTCGGTGCGGCGGGCGGCCCGCCCGTGATCGAGACCCTGCAACCGGTCGTCGTCCACCTGCTGCATCTGTGGATGCCGCGGGCCCACGTGGACCCCGCGCTGGCCCATCTGTGGGACGTACTGGAGGAGCGGCCGGGATTCTCCCGTCAGTGGGAGAACCTGAGCCGGCGTATCAGGGACCGACTGGCCCTGCAGGCCGTGGCGGCGCCGCAGCAGGCGCTCAGCGACGCGCGCTGAGGGGAGTCACCGCAGCACAACCGGAACCCGACGGGGGATGACAGATGAGCGTGACGTCATTAGGGAACGGGAACGGCGGCAGGAACCAGCCGCAGCCGCAGAACCCGGGGCGGCACAAGGTGCTGCTGAGAGTGCTGGTCGCGGGTGTGGTGGGTGCCGTGACCTTCCTCCTGAGCGGTCTGCTGAACCAGGAGGACGACAACCTGTGGGAGTGGACGATGTCCATCTCCCTGGGCTGTGCGGTGCTGATCGTGCAGTACCTGGTGGACTTCGGTGAGCGGTTCGAGAAGGTCGACCAGGGCTTCGCCGAGATCCTCTCCGCCACCGAACTGTTCAGCCAGGTCGACGGATCGGTGCTGCGCTCGGAGGAGGTGAGCCGGCTCGTCCTCGGCTACACCCGGGTCCGCGAACGCGGCGGCGACATCATGCAGGCCTTCGCCGAGAAGGAACTCGGGCGCCTGGCCCGGATGATGGAGGGGCTGGGCAGCGGCACCGCGGACTGCCCCGGCGAGAACCACGAGTGGCTGATCGACCTCACCGACTGCACCAAGATGACCCTGGACGCCACCAGCACCTCCGTGGACCGGGAGTTCTGGTACAGCGGGCCGGCCGAGCGGTATCTCGCGGCGCAGGAGAAGGCGATCCGCCGGCGGGGCGTGGAGATCCGCCGCCTGTTCATCGTCCGCACCGAGGACGAGGTCACCCCGGAACTGCGGGCGCTGTGCGACGACCACCGCAGGCGGGGCATCGACGCGCGGATCGCGGTGCGGTCGCTGATGGAGTCCAACCCGAGGGTGAGCGACTTCATCGTCTTCGACGGCGAACTGTGCCACGAGACCAAGCCGGACCAGGAGAACAACCCGGACAGCACCCTGCTGAGCGCCGATCCGGACCACATCGAGGACCACGTCACGCAGTTCACGGACCTGTGGGCCGAGGCGGAGCGGCAGCAGACGCCGCGGGTCACCTCAGAGACGTGAGGAACCCTTCCCAGGCGTGAGCGGGGAACAGCAGCACGGGGCCGTCCGAGGCGAGCTTGGAGTCCCGGACGGGAACGGTGCCGGGGATGCCGCGGGCCATTTCGAGGCAGTTGCCTCCGTCGCCGTTGCTATAAGTGCTCCGGTGCCAGCGAGCGCCGCTCAGGTCGTCCGTGTGCATCGTCTGAAGTCCTCAGCTGCCGACTCGATCAGGGCCAGGGACGCGTCCGGAGACAGCGCGGCGCCCCTGAGCAGATCGTAGGCGCGGCTCGCACGCTTCACCACCGCCGGGTCGTCCAGGACGCTGCCCGAAAAGGACGTCTCCGTATAGGCAGTTGGCGGTGCGTCGTCGAACTCCATGAGGCGCAGCGAGCCGTTGTTCGCGACCGCTCCCGCTGCGAAGGGAAGCACCTGGAGCAGCACCTTGCGGCCGCGCGCGGCCGCCGCCAGATGCTCCAGCGCCCGCGCTGCGACGTCCGGGCCGCCGACCGGCACGCGCAGCACCGTCTCGTGCACGATCGCGCAGTACTCCGGCCGTGCGGCGTCCTCCAGGATCGCCGACCGCTCGGCGCGCGCCGCGACCCGCTCCTCGACGAGATCGTCGGTCGCGAACGGCTGCGTCGCCACCACGAGCGCCCTCGTGTACGCCGGTGTCTGGAGGAGCCCCGGAACGACGGAGGGCTCCCAGTCGCAGATCCTCGTCGCCAGCCTCTCCAGCTCCGCCGTCTTCGCGAAGTAATCCGCGTACCGCCGGTCCCTGATGAGCTTCTGCCAGAGACGCTCGAAAATACCGTCGGTTTGCAGGGCGTCGTCAATCCTCTGAGCGATATCGGGCTGAGGCTTTCGAATCGCCTGTTCGAACTGGCCGATGTATCCGCCCGACACGAAAACCCGGGCCCCCAGTTCCGACTGCGTAATACCGGCGTTCTCCCGGCGCCTCTTCAGCTCCGCCCCGAAGAACTCCCACGCCGCCTGACGTGAACCGTTGGCCATGGCAACCCCCCTGCCCTGCGGTGCACTTGTAGTGCACGGACTCCCGCCGAGTGTAGGCGCCACGCGTCACTATGGACCCGGGATGCGTGAAATCCGAATTCGAGGGGAGCAAGGTGACGGAACGGCACTCGGCGCACTGCGTCGAAGAAGCGGAGGAAGTGGTGAAGGAATTGCGGGCCGCGCTGGAGAAGGCAGGAATTACGCTCCCGACACTCCGGATCGATCCGGCGAGTCTCGCGCGTGAGGCGCCGTGCCCGCTCGTCGAATTGGGCCGCTGCCCGGTGGACACCGCGCGGCGCCTCGCGGCGGTGCTGCGGTGAAGCCGTCCATCGGGTCGTATGTCTATGACACTCTTTCGGGTCGAATCGGCGTGGTGATGGGCCACGAGGGCCCGTACGTGCAGCTGCGGCCGCACGGCGGCGGCAGGGAGTGGGACGCCGACCCGGTGTCGGTGCGCCCCGCCACCCCTGCGGAGCGGCTGCGCGTGGCGACGGCGTACGCGAACGCCCGCAGCAGGGGCGAGGTCCCCTGAGGGGGCGCCTCCGGCACTCAGCGCCACCGCCCCGGCACCGTCCGCACCGGCGGGGCGCTGGGTGCCCCCGACCGCACCCGCCGGTCACCCGCGTACGCGACAATGAGGGCATGAGTCTGTTCCGCGACGACGGCATCGTGCTGCGCACCCAGAAGCTGGGTGAGGCGGACCGGATCATCACCCTGCTCACGCGCGGGCACGGACGGGTGCGGGCCGTGGCCCGCGGGGTCCGGCGCACCAAGTCGAAGTTCGGGGCGCGGCTCGAACCGTTCTCCCATGTCGACGTGCAGTTCTTCGCGCGGGGGAGCGAGCTGATCGGGCGCGGGCTGCCGCTGTGCACGCAGAGCGAGACCATCGCCCCCTACGGCGGCGGCATCGTCACGGACTACGCCCGCTACACCGCCGGGACGGCCATGCTGGAGACCGCCGAGCGGTTCACCGACCACGAGGGCGAGCCGGCCGTCCAGCAGTACCTGCTCCTGGTCGGGGCGCTGCGCACCCTCGCGCGCGGCGAGCACGAACCGCACCTCGTGCTCGACGCCTTCCTGCTGCGCTCCCTCGCCGTCAACGGGTACGCCCCGAGCTTCGGGGACTGTGCCAAATGCGGCATGCCGGGACCGAACCGCTTCTTCTCCGTGGCCTCGGGGGGCTCGGTCTGTGTCGACTGCCGGGTGCCCGGTAGCGTCGTACCGTCGCCGCAGACCCTGGACCTGCTGGGCGCGCTGCTCACCGGTGACTGGGAGACCGCGGACGCCTGTGAGCCGCGGTACGTCCGGGAGGGCAGCGGGCTGGTGTCCGCCTATCTGCACTGGCACCTGGAGCGCGGGCTGCGCTCGCTCCGGTACGTCGAGAAGTAGAAGAAGCCAAAGGGAGACGAGAAACACATGGCCGTGAGTGGGTTCCTGGGGCGCCGGCGCCGTGAGTACAGGACGCCGGAGCCGCACCCGTCCGGTGCCCGCCCGCCCAAGCTGCCGGGCGAGCTGGTCCCGAACCATGTGGCGATCGTCATGGACGGCAACGGTCGCTGGGCCAAGGAGCGGGGCCTGCCGCGCACCGAGGGCCACAAGGTGGGCGCGGAGCGCGTGCTGGACGTCCTGCAGGGCGCCATCGAGATGGGTGTCGGCGCGATCTCGCTGTACGCCTTCTCCACCGAGAACTGGAAGCGCTCGCCGGACGAGGTGCGCTTCCTCATGAACTTCAACCGGGACTTCATCCGCAAGACCCGCGACCAGCTCGACGAGCTGGGCGTGCGGGTGCGGTGGGTGGGCCGGATGCCCAAGCTGTGGAAGTCGGTCGCCCGGGAGCTGGAGATCTCCCAGGAGCAGACCAAGGACAACGACAGGCTGACCCTGTACTTCTGCATGAACTACGGCGGGCGCGCCGAGATCGCGGACGCCGCGCAGGCGCTCGCCGAGGACGTGCGGGCCGGACGGCTCGACCCGTCCAAGGTCACCGAGAAGACCTTCGCGAGGTACCTGTACTACCCGGACATGCCGGACGTGGACCTGTTCCTGCGGCCCAGCGGCGAGCAGCGCACCTCCAACTACCTGCTGTGGCAGAGCGCGTACGCCGAGATGGTCTTCCAGGACGTGCTGTGGCCGGACTTCGACCGGCGTGACCTGTGGCGTGCCTGCCTGGAGTTCGCCTCGCGCGACCGCCGCTTCGGCGGCGCCATCCCGAATGAGGAACTGCTGGCCATGGAGGGCCGCCCCGAGGAGGCCTGACCTGCCCCGGCACACGGGAACGGCCCCGTCCCACCGAGGTGGGACGGGGCCGTTCGCGGTTCCGTGGACCTAGTGGTCGTTGAGGAACGTGTAGTCCTTGCACTCGCCGTCGGGCGCCCGGCAGAACTTGAAGCCGATGCGGGTGTTCTCCGGCAGGTCGAACTTGCCGCCCATGCTGGCCTTGCGGGTGGCGGTGTTGCCCTCGCCGCCGACGGTGAACGAGTAGCGCGGATTGCCGCTCGGGCTGCCGATGTACACGTTCATCGTCACACCGCGGCCGTCGGCGTCGTTGTCCTTGATCGTGACGACGTCACCGTACTCGTTGAAGAAGCCGGTGCCGCTCCAGTCGACACCCGGCACGTTCCCCCAGGCATCCCCCGTGTGCATGGTGTGGTCCGCGGCCACCGCCGAATTGGCGACGGCCAGCACCAGGGCGGCGCTCGCGGCGGTCACACCAGCGATACGTCCCATTCTCAAGTTGTACTCCCCTGTTTCCTGTGTGGCTCCTGTGGTCGCAGAAGCCATGACGATCATACAAACACATGATCGGAAACAGGTCACTTGGATATGTGATCCGGACAACTGTCCGGCAGGGGTCAGCAGTTGGCGGACGCGCAGTCCGCGCAGGTGCCGAAGATCTCCACCGTATGCGCCACGTTCACATAGCCGTGCTCGGCGGCGATGGCGTCCGCCCACTTCTCCACGGCCGGACCCTCGACCTCGACGGCCTTGCCGCAGACCCGGCAGACGAGGTGGTGGTGGTGCTCACCGCTGGAGCAGCGGCGGTAGACGGACTCGCCCTCGGAGGTGCGCAGGACGTCGACCTCGCCGGCCTCGGCGAGGGACTGCAGGGTGCGGTAGACGGTGGTGAGCCCGACCGAGTCGCCCTTGTGCTTGAGCATGTCGTGCAGATCCTGGGCGCTGCGGAACTCGTCGACCTCGTCGAGGGCTGCCGCCACGGCGGCGCGCTGCCGGGTGGCTCGGCCCTTCACGGGCGGTCCTGCCGTCGTCACCGTTGCCTCCTCACGTCTGCGCCTTGCCCGCGCCATTGTGCCAGCCTGACCTGTGCCCGGTCAGACGCCGACCCTGCCCGCGCTGTCCCCGCTGTCCGGAACCGCGCACTCCACAGGGTCCCCGGCCGGCTGCGCCGCCGCCAGGGCCCGAGCGCGTCGCCGGGCCAGCGGGGTCGCCAGCGCGGTCAGCACGATGAACGCGCCGATGGTCAGCAGCACGATCGTCGCGCCGGGCGGGACGTCCTGGTAGTACGAGGTGACCGTGCCCCCGATCGTCACGGTCACACCGATCGCCACGGCGATCGCGAAGGTCGCCGCGAAACTGCGGGACAGCTGCTGGGCGGCCGCCACCGGCACCACCATCAGCGCGCTCACCAGCAGCAGCCCGACCACCCGCATCGCGACCGTCACCGTCACGGCCGCCGTGACCGCCGTCAGCAGGTTCAGCGCCCGCACCGGCAGGCCCGTGACCCGCGCGAACTCCTCGTCCTGGCTGACCGCGAACAGCTGGCGGCGCAGCAGCAGCGTGATGAGGACCACGAACGCCGCGAGGATGCAGATCGCCGTCACATCCGACTCCGACACCGTGGACAGCGACCCGAACAGGAACGAGAGCAGGTTGGCGTTGGCCCCGCCGGGCGCGAGGTTGATCAGCAGCACGCCGCCGGCCATGCCGCCGTAGAAGAGCATCGCCAGGGCGATGTCGCCGCGGGTCTTGCCGTACCAGCGGATCAGCTCCATGAGCACCGCGCCGAACACCGAGACCAGGGTGGCGGTCCACACCGGCGACCAGGACAGCAGGAAGCCGAGGCCGACGCCGGTCATGGCGACGTGGCCGATGCCGTCGCCCATCAGCGCCTGGCGGCGCTGCACGAGGTAGATGCCGATCGCCGGCGCGGTGATGCCCACGAGGATCGCGGCGAGCAGCGCCCGCTGCATGAAGTCGTAGTTCAGGAATTCCATCAGCTCAGCAGTCCCGTCCGGATCGGTTCGGCGTCGTGAGCCGCGTGCGGGTGTACGTGGTCGTGGCCGGGCAGCGCGTGCTGGCCGACCGCCTTCGGGGGCGGGCCGTCGTGCAGGACACAGCCGTCGCGCAGGACGACGGCCCGGTCGATCAAGGGCTCCAGCGGGCCCAGTTCGTGCAGCACGAGCAGGACCGTGGCGCCGGCCGCGACCTGCTCGCGCAGGGTGTGCGCGAGGACCTCCTGGCTGGCCAGGTCGACGCCCGCCATCGGCTCGTCCATGATCAGCAGTTCCGGCTCGGCGGCCAGGGCGCGGGCGATGAGCACCCGCTGGTGCTGGCCGCCGGACAGCGCGTCGACCGAGTCCTTGGCGCGGTCCGCCATGCCGACGAGCTCCAGGGCGTTCCGGACGGCGGCGCGGTCGGCCTTGCGGAACAGGCCGAAGCGGGTGCGCGAGAGCCGGCCCGAGGAGACGATCTCGGCGACCGTGGCGGGGACGCCGCCCGCGGCCGTCGTGCGCTGCGGGACGTAGCCGACCCGCGCCCAGTCGCGGAAGCGGGCCCGGGGGGTGCCGAACAGCTCGATCTCGCCGGCGCTCACCGGCACCTGGCCGATGACGGTGCGCACGGCCGTCGACTTGCCGGAGCCGTTGGCGCCGAGCAGGGCGACGACCTCGCCGCGGCGCACGCCGAGGTCGATGCCGCGCAGGACCGGGCGCGAGCCCAGCTCGGCGCGGACGCCGCGCAGCGAAATGACGGACTCGCTCATGCCGTCCTCCAGAGAGTGGGTCATCGGGCGCCCAGCGCCGTCTTCAGGGCCGTGAGGTTGGCCTCCATGACCGCGAAGTAGTCGTCGCCCCTGGACTTGCCGGTGATGCCCTCGAGCGGGTCGAGGACGTCCGTCCTGAGTCCCGCGTCGCGGGCGAGGGTCTTCGCGGTCTTGCCGGACACCAGGGTCTCGTAGAACACGGTGGTCACCCCGTCCGCCCGGGCCTCGTCGCGCAGTTCCTTGATCCGGGCCGGGCTCGGCTCGCTCTCCGGGTCGACGCCGGAGATGGCCTCCTGGGTCAGGCCGTAGCGCTCGGCGAAGTAGCCGAAGGAGGCGTGGTTGGTGAAGAAGACCTTGGTCTTCGTGTTCTTCAGGCCCTCGCGGAACTCGGTGTCCAGCGCGTGCAGCCGGTCGACCAGCGCGTCGGTGTTCTTCCGGTAGTCGGCCGCGTGCTCCGGGTCCGCCTTCGCGAACGCGGTCCCCACACCCTCGGCGACCTCCGCGTACTTCACGGGGTCGAGCCAGACGTGCGGGTCGAGGCTGTGCGCGTCCTCCTCGGAGTGCTCCTCCCCGGAGTGCTCCTCGCCGCCGTGGTCGTGCTCGACGTCGCCGTGGTCCTCCAGCTTCGTGAGGTGCGCGGCGTCGATCTTCGTCTTCAGGTCCGCCTGTTCGATGGCCTCGTCGACGGACGGCTGGAGTCCGCTGAGGAACAGCGCCGCGTCGGACTCCTCCAGCTCGGCCCGCTGGTGGAGGCTGAGCTCCAGCTCGTGCGGCTCCTGGCCGGGTTCGGTGAGCGTGGTGACGTGCACATGGTCCCCGCCGATCCGCTCCGCGAGGAACTGCATCGGATAGAACGACGTGACGACATCGAACTTTCCGCCGCCGGCGGCGGCGCTGTCCGTCGAGCAGGCGGACAGGGAGCCGATCCCGAGGACGGCGACGGCCGCGAGGGCGGCCCCGGATATGTGAGGTCGTCGTACGTTCATGACACTCATTTTCAACTGCACTGGAAACCATTGTCAACAAGCGTGTTCAGGCGTCCACGGAGCGCTACCGATTTGATTGGAGGGCAGGCCCCGCCGGTACCCTGAAGCATTCGCTGTAGAAGCGCCTCGCTTCGTCGCCCGTCGTCGTAATGAAGAGAGCACCGTGGCCGCCGACAAGATCGACACCATCGTCAGCCTGAGCAAGCGCCGTGGCTTCGTATTCCCCAGTAGTGAGATCTACGGCGGCACGAAGGCCGCCTGGGACTACGGACCGCTGGGTGTCGAGCTCAAGGAGAACCTCAAGCGCCAGTGGTGGCGTTACATGGTGACCTCGCGCGAGGACGTCGTCGGTATCGACTCGTCCGTGATCCTCGCGCCCGAGGTGTGGGTCGCCTCCGGTCACGTCGCCACCTTCACGGACCCGCTGACCGAGTGCACCTCCTGCCACAAGCGGTTCCGCGCGGACCACCTGGAGGAGGCGTACGAGGCCAAGAAGGGTCACGCCCCCGAGCACGGCCTCGCCGACATCAACTGCCCGAACTGCGGCAACAAGGGCCAGTTCACCGAGCCCAAGCAGTTCTCGGGTCTGCTGTCGACGCACCTCGGCCCCACCCAGGACTCCGGCTCCGTCGCCTACCTGCGTCCCGAGACCGCCCAGGGCATCTTCACCAACTTCGCCCAGGTGCAGACCACCTCGCGCCGCAAGCCGCCGTTCGGCATCGCCCAGATGGGCAAGTCCTTCCGCAACGAGATCACGCCCGGCAACTTCATCTTCCGCACCCGCGAGTTCGAGCAGATGGAGATGGAGTTCTTCGTCAAGCCGGGCGAGGACGAGAAGTGGCAGGAGTACTGGATGGAGCAGCGCTGGAACTGGTACACCGGTCTCGGCCTGCGCGAGGAGAACATGCGGTGGTACGAGCACCCGAAGGAGAAGCTCTCCCACTACTCCAAGCGCACCGCTGACATCGAGTACCGCTTCCAGTTCGGCGGCAACGAGTGGGGCGAGCTGGAAGGTGTGGCCAACCGCACCGACTACGACCTCTCCGCCCACGCCAAGGCCTCCGGCCAGGACCTCTCCTACTTCGACCAGGAGGCCGGCGAGCGCTGGACGCCGTACGTCATCGAGCCCGCGGCCGGTGTCGGCCGCGCGATGCTGGCGTTCCTCCTCGACGCCTACATCGAGGACGAGGCGCCCAACGCCAAGGGCAAGATGGAGAAGCGGACCGTGCTGCGGCTCGACCCGCGCCTCGCGCCGGTGAAGGTGGCCGTGCTGCCGCTCTCCCGCAACGCCGACCTGTCCCCGAAGGCCAAGGGCCTCGCCCAGGCGCTGCGCCAGAACTGGAACATCGAGTTCGACGACGCCGGCGCCATCGGCCGCCGCTACCGCCGCCAGGACGAGATCGGCACGCCCTTCTGCGTCACCGTCGACTTCGACACGCTGGAGGACAACGCGGTCACCGTCCGCGAGCGCGACTCCATGAAGCAGGAGCGCGTCTCCCTCGACCAGATCGAGGGCTACCTGGCGAGCCGCCTGATCGGCGCCTGACCGCCCGGAAGACCGTCATGGGGTCCCCGTCGTCCGTCCTGGGCGGCGGGGACCCCGCGTCGTATCCCGCCCCCGCCCGTCCGTGAGAATCTGCGGCATGGCCATCATCCACCGCACCACCCTCACGCCGACGAAACTGGAACTGCTCGCCGCCTGGCTGCCCTCGCGCCCCTGGTACGCCGGTTCCGGCGAGCCCCGGCCGGAGAAGGCCGGCGGCTTCCGGCTGGACGACCCCGAGGGCGAGGTCGGCGTCGAGTTCATGGTGATCACCGACGCGTCGGCCCCCGGAGCGGCCGGGTACCTCGTCCCGATGACGTACCGCGGCGCCCCCCTCGACGGGGCCGAACACGCCCTCATCGGGACCAGTGAGCACGGCGTCCTGGGCCGGCGCTGGGTGTACGACGGCTGCCACGACCCGGTGCTGGTCGCCGAGTTGCTCGCCCTGATCGACGGGCGGGCCGAGGCGCAGGCGCAGAGCGTCTCCGACGCCGTCGACCGGGACGTCACCCGCTCCCGCACCGGCCCCGCGCTCAAGGGCGGGCAGTCCGGCCTCCCGGTCGCCGAGGACTCCGCACACGGCACCCGCGTCGCCACGGCCGACGGCTCGCTCCTGCTGCACCGCGTGCTGAGCCCGGCCCTCCAGGGCGCCCCGGAGCTGCCCGACGGCGCCCTCGGGCACGTCGGCGGCGTCTGGAGCCTGCCGGACGGCACCCGCGCCCACGGCCTCTTCGTCACCCTGCACCCCGGAACGGGCCAGGACTGAGGGCCGTATGGAGACGCCCCTCTCCGACGGGACGGTCACCCTGTCCCCGCTCGGTCCGGACGACGGCCCGGCCCATCTCGCGGGCGAGGACGAGCAGTTGATCCGCTGGCTCAGCGGAGGCCCCGGCACCCCCGAGGGCGTCGCGGCGTATCTGCGGCACTGCACCGCGCAGTGGGCCGAGGGCGGCTCCCTGCGGGCCTTCGGCATCCGCGTGGACGGCGGCCGGACGCTCGCGGGGACGATCGACCTGCGCTTCGCGGCGGAGGGTCTCACGCGGGGCCAGGTGAACGTCGCGTACGGCCTCTACCCGGCCTGGCGCGGGCGGGGTCTCGCCACCCGGGCCGTCCACCTGGTCTGCCGGTACGCGGCCGCCGAGGGCGCGCGGGCGGTCGTCATCCAGGTCGAGCCGGGCAACGCGGCGTCCGTCGCCGTGGCCCGCCGGGCGGGGTTCACACCCGGCGGGCAGCGGTTCGCGGACGACGGGACGCTCTTCGACCGGTACATCAGGGAACTGCCGTGATCAACGGCCCTGCAGCGCCTTGACGTTGTCGCCGAAGGCCCAGTTCCTCGAGCCGTCCCAGTTGAGCGACCAGGTCATCAGGCCCTTGAGGGCGCCGCCGTAGTGCCGCCAGGCCTCGCCGACCTGGGCCGGCGTCAGGTGCCCGCCGCCCGCGCCCGGCTGCGCGGGCAGACCCGGCACCTGCTTGCCGTAGGGGACCCTGATCGTGGTGCCCTGCACCACAAGGCCCTTGTCGAGACAGTCGGTCTGGGCGACGAAGCCCTGGACGGTGCCGGCCTGGTAGGAGTCGCCGGAGCAGCCGTACATGCTGCCGTTGTAGTACTGCATGTTCAGCCACCACAGGCGCCCGTTGTCGGCGTACTTCTTGATGACCGGCAGATAGGCGCCCCAGATGGAGCCGTAGACGACGCTGCCGCCCGTGACGTACGCCGTCTCCGGGGCCATCGTCAGGCCGAAGCCGGACGGCATCCGGGCCAGGATGCCGTCGATGATCCGGATGAGGTTGGCCTGCGACGCGGACAGCTGCCCGATGTTCCCGCTGCCGGTCAGGCCCGTCTCGATGTCGATGTCGATGCCGTCGAAGTTGTACCGCTTCAGGATCGGGACGATCGTGTCGACGAACCGGTCCGCCACCGCCGTCGAGTTGAGGTCGATGCCGGCGGTGGCACCGCCGATCGACATCAGGATCGTCGCGCCGGCCGCCTTCGCCGCGCACATCTCCGCGGGGGTCGCCACCTTCACCCCGCTGTCCATGCCGTCCTCCCACAGCGCCGTGCCGTCGGAGCGGATGACCGGGAACGCCGCGTTGATCACGTTGTAGCCGTGCTGCGCGATACGGGAGTCGGTGATCGGGGTCCAGCCGAAAGGCGGGTGGACCCCGTTGGCGGCGCCGTCCCAGTTCTCCCAGTAGCCCTGGAGCACCTTGCCGGCCGGTTTCGGCTTCACGGCGCAGGTGTCGGCGGCGGACGCGGGGGCGGCGACGGGGAGTTGGGCGAGAGCGGCCGTCGTCAGCGCGACGGCGAGCACGCGCAGGGCGCGGCGGAGCATACGGGCCTCCCGGTGGGGGGTGCGGTGAGGTGTCGTAGGCATGACAGTGCTCGTGGTCCAGACCTTTCGTCAAGAGGTCTGGACCAGTCTTCTCGAAGCTGACTGACAAGTATCAGCTGACAGATATTGAAATCTGTCAGTTGTTACGGCACAGTGGAGGACATGACGATGCCAACCCGACCCCTCGGAACCACCGGCCCCCAGGTCTCCGCCCTCGGCCTCGGCTGCATGGGCATGTCGGCGCTCTACGGCGACGCGGACCGGGCCGAGTCGATCGCCACGATCCACGCCGCCCTGGACGCGGGCGTCACCCTGCTCGACACCGGCGACTTCTACGGCATGGGTCACAACGAACTCCTCATCGGCGAGGCCCTGCGCACCGCACCCGCCGAACTGCGCGAGAAGGCGCGGGTCAGCGTGAAGTTCGGCGCGCTGCGCGGCCCCGACGGCGAATGGAGCGGCTACGACGGCCGGCCCGCCGCCGTGAAGAACTTCGCCGCCTACTCCCTGCAGCGCCTCGGCGTCGACCACATCGACGTCTACCGGATCGCCCGGCTCGACCCCGACGTGCCCATCGAGGAGACGGTGGGCGCCATCGCCGAACTGATCGAGAAGGGCCACGTCCGGCACGTCGGCCTCAGCGAGGTCGGCGCCGAGACCATCCGCCGCGCCGCCGCCACCGCGCCCGTCACCGACCTGCAGATCGAGTACTCCCTGATCTCCCGCGGCATCGAGGAGGCGATCCTGCCCACCACCCGCGAGCTGGGCATCTCCATCACCGCCTACGGCGTGCTCTCCCGCGGCCTGATCTCCGGGCACTTCACGCGCGACCGCCAGCTCGCCGCGCACGACTTCCGGGCCCACTCGCCCCGCTTCCAGGGCGACAACCTCCGGCACAACCTGGACCTCGTCGACGCGCTGCGGAAGATCGCCGAGCGCAAGGGCGTCTCCGTGGCCCAGATCGCCATCGCCTGGGTGCTGTCCCGGGGCGAGGACATCGTGCCGCTCGTCGGCGCCCGCACCCGCGAACGGCTCACCGAGTCGCTGGGCGCCCTCGACGTCACGCTGGGCGAGGCGGACCTGACGGCGATCGAGGAGGCGGTGCCGCCGGGCGCCGCGGCCGGCGACCGCTACCCGGCCCCGCAGATGGCGCACCTGGGGACCGAGTAGTGCCCGCGGCGCCCCACGACACGCCGGGTACCGTCTAGGACATGCCGTCGACGTCTCCGACCCTGACCGCCGAGCGCATCCTCGAAGCGACCGAGGAGGTGCTGCGCCGCCACGGCCCGGCCAAGGCCACCGTGGTCGACGTGGCCCGCGCGCTCGGCGTCAGCCATGGCAGCGTCTACCGGCACTTCCGCACCAAGGCGGCGCTGCGGGAGGCCGTGACCAAGCGCTGGCTGGACCGGACGACGGGGCTGCTGGCGGAGATCGCGGGCGCCCCCGGCCTCGACGCGGAGACCCGGCTGCGGGAGTGGCTCGCGGCCCTGTTCGCCGCCAAGCGCCGCAAGGCGTTCGACGACCCGGAGCTGTTCGCCACGTACTCGGTGCTGACCACCGAGACCGCCGAGACGGTCGTGAGCGAGCACATCGCCGACCTCACCGGCCAGCTCACCGCGATCGTGCGGGACGGCGTCGCGTCCGGCGCCTTCACCGCCGCGGACCCGGCCGTCGCCGCCCGCGCCCTGTTCCGCGCGACCGACCGCTTCCACGACCCGCACTACGCCCGGGAGTGGGAACAGCCCGGTGTGCGGGACGACTTCGACGTCCTGGTGGACCTGCTGATCCGGGGGCTGCGGGCCCCCGCCTGAGCCGTCACCCGGCGCCGGACACCTCCGTGCTCCGCCCGAGATAGGTCACCGGACCGGCGTCCGGCACCGCTATCTCGTGGAAGCCCAGCCGGTCGTAGAAGGCCCGCGCGCCGGTGTTGGCGGTCACCATGCACAGATGGACGCCGGGAACACCCCGCTCCCGCAGGGCCCCGAACAGGGTGTGCATCAGCGTCCGCCCGTACCCCTTGCCCTGCCAGCCGGGCAGCAGGTCGATGTGCAGATGGGCCGGGAAGGCGGCCACCTCCGGCACCAGCATGCGCTCCGGGGTGTGCAGCAGACGCGCGATCTCCTCGTCCGGGGTGCGCGGTTCGGCCGGGTCCGGGTAGCGGCCGGCGATCCGCGGCAGCCACTCCGCCCGGTAGTCCTTCACGAACCGCGCGGTGTCCGCCGTCCCCACGACATAGCCGACGGCCCGCCCCCGGCCGTCGTCCAGCACGAACGCCAGCTCCGGCTCCAGGACGACGTACGGCAGCGCGAAGGCCGCCGCGAAGACACCGGGGTCCGTGTAGTACGGCCGGCTGTCCCCTCCCAGATGCGCCGTGCGCACACAGATGTCCTCGACCGCCGCGCGGTCACCTGGCTCGTACGGGCGGACATGACTCGTCATTCGCGATGCGTCTCCGTCGGGTCCACGGTGGCCTGGTGGGCCTCCGCCAAGTGCTCCTCGGCCTTCAGCCACGGCAGGAACTGCGCCGCTCTGCGCCACCCGCAGGTCTCGCATCTCAGCGTGCGCTGCGGCCCCTTGCGCACGACCCGAACGACATGCACCCGCCCGTGCTGATCCCAGCGGCTCACCTTGCTCGTGTTGATCTCCAGCATGACGCCTCCAGCGTCCGAGGACAACGGCCCGTGGGGCGGGGCCGCGCAGCAAGGAGTGTGCAGTAACGCCCCGGACGGGCGATACCCCTCCGGGTCAGTCCCGGCGGATCAGCTCGGGGTCGATCCGCCGGCCCGTCAGCGGAAGCGTGCCGACGACGGCGGCGACGAGAACTCCGGCGGCGCAGACCAGCAGCACCGGCACGCCCGGGCCGTCCCAGAAAACCTCGCCGCCGCCCGTGACCAGGTAGGCGGTCTCCGCCAGCTTGCCCGCGACCAGGGCCAGGACGAGACCGATCGCGAGCGGCAGGACGACCTGGAGACACTGGGCCGCGCGCAGGACCCGGGGCCGGGCACCGATGAGCGCCAGGGCGGTGACCTGCGGCCGGCGTTCCACAGCCCGGTCCGTCACCGACACCAGGAACGCGGCGACGCCGATGACCAGGCCCATCACCATGCCCGCCACGAGGAGCGTCTTGATGACCGTGAGCTGCTGCAGCGCCTCGATGTTGACGCCCGCCGGGTCCACGTCGGCGGTCGGCGCGATCGCGCCGACGGCGTCCAGCACCGAGCGGACCGTCGACGGGTCCGAGGACGAGGCCAGGACCAGCGTGGCCGAGGCCGGGACGGCGCCCGGCGGCAGTTCGCCGGGCGGGACCAGCAGGGAGGCGTTGGACACGTGTGTCACGCCCCGGCCCGCGTACCGCACGGTGTCCTTCGGTACCGGGACCCGCAGGGTCAGCCGTCTGCCGTCCTTCTCCAGCGCGAACTCGGACGTCCCGAACGGCTCGTCCCCGGTGTTCGGGTCGGACAGCCGCATGACCTCGCCGTCCTTGCAGCCCTCCACCCGGCTGGTCAGCGCGGCCAGTTGGGCGCAGGTGGCGACCAGGGCGTCGGCCTGGTCGTCGTCGGCTTCGCTGTCCAGGTCGTCGTCGAAGGCCATGACGACGGCGGACACGTCCACGCCGGGGATCTCCCGCAGCCGCCGCTGCTGGTCGCCGCTCAGCTGCGCCATCGGCAGCCCGTACTCCTGGGTGGGCGAGGTGGAGCGCGAGACCTGGCTCAGCTCCACCAGGACGCCCTGGGCGAGGGACGCCGAGAACACGAGCAGGACCAGGCCGGAGACCACGCGCAGGGCGCTGCCCGGCTCGACCTCGTTGCGGCGCATGGCCAGGCTGAGAGCGAGGTTCCCGGACCGCGCGAGGCGCTTGGCCGGCAGATACGTCAGCAGGGGCAGCGCGAGGACCAGACCGAGGCCGGTCATCAGGACCCCGGCCGGCATGAGCAGGGCGTTGAACCCGTCGCTGCGCGCCGGGTGCTCGCCGAGACCGGTCGCGGCGAAACCGGCCGTGATGCCGAGGCCGGTGACGAACAGCAGGCCCCAGTGGACCCGGGGCGCCCGGGGAGCCGCCGTACGGCGGGTCGCCAGCGGGTTGCGGGCCGCCGCGCGGGCGCTCGCCCGGCCGACGAACCAGGCCAGCGCCGGGCAGCCGAGAAGACAGACGGCCGCCGTCCCCGCCGACACCGCGCCGTCGGCGGCGTACCACTTCAGGCCGGGCAGGCCGGTCCGGGCGACGACCTGGTTGAGCAGCCAGAACTCACCGAGGCCGAGCGCGGCGCCGAGCAGGGCCGCCATGACGGTCTCGGCGGCGTTGACCCGCTGCGTGCCCTTGGTGCTCATGCCCAGCAGGCGCAGGGCGGCGAGCCGGCGGTTGCGGCTGGCGGCGGAGAGCCGCGCGCACACCGACAGGAAGACCGCGAGAGGCAGCAGGACGAGGGTCGCCAAGGTGAAGCGGAGGGCGTCCAGGGTGGACGGATCGACCACCCGCGAGGGCGGGTAGTCCTTGCCGAAGCTCTTCAACCCCCTTGCTTCGGAGCCCAGTTGAGACCGGGTCGCGCCGACGTACGCGTACAGCTCGTCGGGATCGGTCAGACCGGCAGCGCGGATCAGGCCCTTCTCCGTGCCCGGCAGCAGACCGCTCAGACCGGGCTCGCGCCGCAGCTGCTCGTGCAGGGCGGGGGAGACGTACACCTCACCCGGGCGGGGCAGCCGGTCCAGGCCGGGCGGCGGGGTGGGAACGTCCTCGCGGCCCAGGGCGACGAAGACGCGGCCGAACGGCCGGGAGCCGTGCGGGTCCCGGAACTCCTGCACCCATGTATGCCGGGGCTCCGGCTTCCCGATGTACAGGCGGGGCGAACGGGCGGCGGCCCGGCCGTCGTGGGCGTCGAGGATCGCCGGGATCGTGAGGACGAGGGCGAGGCAGCACACGCCGAGCGAACCGCCCAGCGTCATCAGTGCGAACCGGGCGCGGTTGCCCCGGCCGGAGCCCAGCAGCAGCCGCAGACCGAGCAGGAACTCCCTCATCGCGCCGACCCCTCGGGGGCGAGGACGCCGTCCGTCATCGTGTAGCGGCTGTCGGCGCGGGCGGCCACCGACGCGTCGTGGGTGACCAGCAGTACGGCGGTGCCCTGTGAGCGGGCCAGCTCCAGGAACTCCTCGAGAACCGTGCCGGCGTTGGCGCTGTCGAGGGCGCCGGTCGGCTCGTCCGCGAACACCACGGCGGGCCGGTGCACCAGGGCCCGGGCGACGGCGACGCGCTGGTTCTGCCCGCCGGACACCTGGGACGGCCGCCGCTCCCGCAGATCGGCGATCCCGAGCCGCTCGAGCACCTCGACGGCGGCCTTCAGCGCGGGCCGTCTACGCCGTCCGGCGAGCCGCAGCGGCAGGGCGGTGTTCTCCTCGATGGTCAGCTCGGGCAGCAACTCGCCGTACTGGAAGACGAATCCGAACCGCTCCCGGCGCAGTGCGCTGATCCCGTCGTCGTCCAGCTCCGCGAACGACCGCCCCTCGAAGCTGATCGTCCCCCGGTCCACGGGCAGCACCCCGGCCAGGCAGTGGAGCAACGACGACTTCCCGGACCCACTGGCCCCGGTGATCGCCGCGACCTCCCCCCGCGCGAGCGCGAGATCCGCCTCCCGCACGGCAGGCGTGGAGCCATAGGCCAGGGCGACGTCCTGAGCGCGCAGAACGGGCGAGGACGCGGACATGGAACTGGACGCACGGCTGTTGATCGTGTCCCCCGAGGGCCGGAGGGCCCCGGCTGGTCAGACCGGGGCCCCGAGAGATGCGTTTTCGATCGGTCGGCGGTGTGCCCCGCCGGCTTCCTTCTAGCGGTGGTAAGACTTCGTCACCGAGCAGTTGTCCGGCCGCAGAGAACCCCGGTATCGGCAGGCGCGTATCCAGGCGTCGTCGGTGTGCAGCGCGGCCCCGTCATAGCTGAGCTTGTCCAGCGGGACGGTCTTCCTCTGCTTGCCGTTGAACCGGCTCCAGTCGTAGCCCTCGACGCGGACCTGCATGTAGACGTTGTGCCCGTCACCGTTGTCCGTGTCCTTGAGGCTGCCCTTCCAGTGGAAGGCGCCGTGGTTGGTGTGCGACGGCTCGAACTTGTACTTGCCGTCCTTGAACTGCACCCCACCGCTGTTCAGCTTGGGGATGCCTTCCACGCGGCGCGCGCCTCGGCGGTGCTGGGAGCCTCCCTGTCGGCGGTGGCGAACGCCGTGCCCATGCCGGTCAGGAACAGCCCTGCCGCGAGCGCGCTGACAGCCAGCTTTCGATTCACTTGTTCTTTCTCCCGTTTTTCCGATGTCACAAACTGATCATCGGCGGGGGAGACAGTAACAAGTCCTGCACGTTCGGTTATTGACGCTTCAATCGCACCAAATGACCTGCCACCCGCGGGGCCATCGCTACGCCCCCGCCCGAGAAGCCTCCCGTACCTCCGGTGCCTCCAAAGATTCCGCCGTGCGGGCCGCTGTCGTGCGGGCCCAGGGGCCTGTCGTGAGGAGGCCCACCAGGAGGACGAGGAGGCCGCAGGTGGCGACGATCCACCAGGCGGGGCGGGCCGCGGTGACGAAGGCGGTGCGGTAGGCGGCCGTGCCGACGCCGGAGGCGAGGACCGCGCCGACCACGGCGACGCCGAGCGCCTGGCCGAGCTGGCGGCTGGTGGAGGCGACGGCGGCGGCGACGCCCGTCTGGGCGCGCGGCATGCCGGAGACGGCCGTGTTGGTGATCGGGGCGTTCACGAAGCCGAAGCCGAGGCCGAACAGGACGTAGCCGAGGACGAGGGTCACGTCGGACGTCTCCGCCTCGAACGCGGCGAACAGCACCCCCGAGACCGTCATCGACAGGCCGGCTATCAGCAGGGGCAGGCGGGGGCCCCGGTTGCCGACCACGCGGCCCGCCAGGGGTGCGCACACGAAGCACAGCGCGGCCATCGGGAGCATCCACAGGCCCGCGTGCAGGGCGTCCAGGCCGCGCACGTTCTGCAGGTACAGCGTCGACAGGAACAGGAACCCGCCGAGCGCCGCGAACGCGCTGACCGCTATCACCGTCGCCCCGCTGAACGGCGCCGAGCGGAAGAACCGCAGGTCGATCAAGGGCTCGGCGCGGCGGGGTTCGTGGAGGAGGAGGGCCACGAGGGCTGCCAGGGCCAGGCCGCCGAAGACCAGGACCTCGGTGGTCGGGGCGGTCGGGGCCTCGATGATCGCGTAGGTCAGCGCACCGAAGAGCACCATGACCAGCACCTGCCCGACCGGGTCGGGACGGCGCGGCTTCGCGGCCCGGGACTCGGGGACGAAGCGCAGCGTCAGCAGGAGCGCCGCGAGCCCCACCGGCAGGTTGACCCAGAAGATCGACCGCCAGCCGACCGTCTCCACGAGCAGGCCGCCGATCAGCGGTCCGGCCGCCATGGAGATGCCGACCACCGCGCCCCACACCCCGATCGCCCGTGCCCGTTCCCGCGGGTCCGTGAAGGTGTTGGTGATGATCGACATGGCGACCGGGTTGAGCATCGACCCGCCGACGGCCTGGACCATGCGGAAGGCGATCAGCGCGTTCAGGTCCGGGGCGAGGGAACAGAGGGCCGAGCCGATCGTGAAGACGACCAGGCCCGCCATGAAGACGCGCTTGCGGCCGACGCGGTCCGCCGTCGAGCCCGCCAGCATCAGCAGGGAGGCGAGGACGAGGGTGTAGGCGTCGATCGTCCACTGCAGGCCCGACGTGCTCGCGTGCAGATCGCGCTGGAGCGCGGGCAGGGCCACGTTGAGCACGGTGTTGTCGAGGCTCACGATCAGCAGGCTCATGCAGCAGATCGCCAGGACCAGCAGACGTCGGCGAGGGGACAGCTCGGGCATGCGGCCCAGCGTACGCCGACTTCAATAGTGCGTCTAACTAATGACCAGGGCATCCTTCGCCGTGCGCGACAATGGGTGGATGCCCACGACCGTCCCGCCCGTGCAGATCGGCCCGCACACCGTCCGGCCGCCCGTCGTCCTGGCCCCCATGGCCGGGATCACCAACGCGCCCTTCCGCACCCTGTGCAGGGAGTTCTCCGGCGGCAAGGGGCTGTTCGTCAGCGAGATGATCACGACCCGGGCCCTGGTCGAGCGCAACGAGAAGACGATGCAGCTCATCCACTTCGACGCGACCGAGCGGCCCCGGTCCATCCAGCTGTACGGCGTCGACCCGGCCACCGTCGGCAAGGCCGTCCGCATGATCGCGGAGGAGGACCTCGCCGACCACATCGACCTGAACTTCGGCTGCCCGGTCCCCAAGGTGACCCGCAAGGGCGGCGGCTCCGCGCTGCCGTACAAGCGGAACCTGCTGCGCGCCATCCTGCGCGAGGCCGTCAGCGGGGCCGGCGACCTGCCCGTCACGATGAAGATGCGCAAGGGCATCGACGACGACCACATCACCTACCTCGACGCCGGACGGATCGCCGTCGAGGAGGGCGTCACCGCCATCGCCCTGCACGGCCGCACCGCCGCCCAGCACTACGGCGGCACCGCCGACTGGGACGCCATCGCCCGCCTCAAGGAGCACGTCCCGGAGATCCCCGTCCTCGGCAACGGCGACATCTGGTCCGCCGAGGACGCCGTGCGCATGGTGCGCGAGACCGGCTGCGACGGCGTCGTCGTCGGACGCGGCTGCCTGGGGCGCCCGTGGCTCTTCGCCGACCTGGTCGCGGCGTTCGAGGGGCGCACCGAGGACATCGCCCGCCCCTCGCTGCGCGAGGTCGCCGACGTCATGGTCCGGCACGCCACCCTGCTCGGCGAATGGATCGGTGACGAGACCCGCGGCGTCATCGACTTCCGCAAGCACGTCGCCTGGTACCTCAAGGGCTTCGCCGTCGGCTCCGAGATGCGCAAGCGGCTCGCCATCACGTCCTCGCTCGAGGAGCTGCGCGCGGGCCTGGACGAGCTGGACCTCGACCAGCCCTGGCCCACCGGCGCCGACGGCCCCCGCGGCCGTACCTCCGGCAACAACCGGGTCGTCCTCCCGGACGGCTGGCTGAAGGACCCGTACGACTGCGCGGGCGTCGGCGAGGACGCCGAGCTGGACACCTCCGGCGGCTGACCAGCTCCCTCCGTCACCCCGACGGGTGCGGGGTCGAGCCGAACGCCGTCAGGAACCGGTCCCGGAACGCGTCCATCCGCCACACCGGCGCGTCCTTCGCGGGCTTCAGGCCCTCCGTCCAGTGCCAGCCGGCGATCCTGTCGAGCACCTTCGGGTCCTTCGCCACCAGCGAGACCGGGACGTCCCGGCTCGCCCGCTCGCCGCTGACCCGGGCGATCGGCTGATGGTCGCCGAGGAAGACGAGCACGGTGTCCTTCGTCCCGTAGCGCTCCAGCCACTGCGTGAGGCTGGTGACCGAGTACTGGATCGAGCGGCCGTACTCCTTCCGGGACTCGGTGGAGTCGGTGAGGATGTCCGACGGCCTGCGGCCCGCCTTCTCGATCGGCCCGAACACCGAGCCGTCGCCGACGTCGTCCCAGTCGACCATCTTCGGGATCGGCGCCCACGGCTGATGGCTGGACGTCAGGATGACGAACGACATCAGCGGCCGGTCGTGCGGGCGGCCGTGCACCTGCCGCTGGAACGCCTCCAGGGCGTACTGGTCCGGCATCGTCGACCAGCTGAACTTCGGCCCCCGATAGCCGAGTCGGTGGGCGTCGTACACCCGGTCCAGGCCGTACCACTCCGACTCCGGCCAGCCCTTCTGCACGCCCGGCATCACCCCGACCGTGTCCCAGGCGCCCGTCTTCTGGAAGGCGCGGGTCAGCGTCAGGTGGTCGCCCGCGGTGACGGTGCGGTAGCGCCGCTGGTTGTCGATCCACAGGCCCGACATGGTCGTGGAGTGCCCGAGCCAGCTGCTCCCGCCGTACGTCGCCGACGTCAGCCATCCGCTGCGCGCCTGATAGCCCGCCGCCGCCAGCGCCTCCGTGCTCGCGTCGAGGGTACGGCCCACACCGGGCGCCATGACCGGGTCCTCCAGGGCGCTGCGGCCGTAGCTCTCGATGAACGTGAAGATCACGTCCTTGCCCCGCAGATCGGGCAGCAGCTGGCCGGGTGGCGTGTTCCCGAACGTGTCGGCCTTGGCGGTCTCGGCGAACGCGGCCTCGTCCCGCAGCGACTCCACCGTCCGCACCGCGTGCGCCTTGAGGGCGCCCGCCGCGCGGTCGGTGGCCACCGGCAGCCCCGCGATCTGCAGGCCGAGCGCGGCGCAGACGACCCAGACCACACCGGCGGCGAGCGCGCCCCGGCCGGCCCGGACCCGGTGCCGGGCCAGCACGTTCGCCAGCCGGACCGTCGCCGCCGCCATCACGGCGATCAGCAGCAGCGCCAGCACGGCGAGGCCGACCGCCGCTCCGGTCGCCACGGCACCGCCGAGCGTGTCGGCGACGTACGACTTGGCGTCGGGCAGCAGGCTCCAGTCCAGCGCGGCGTTGAAGCCGCGGCCCAGGTATTCGTTGAACCCCATGTCGAGCAGGTTCAGCAGGGTCACCACGGCGAGCCCCACCCCGTACAGCACCGCCGCCACCAGCCGTGGCCGCCGCGGCAGTACGACCGTCACGGCCACGCCGAGGATCGCCTCCGCCGGGATCCGGGTGAACCGGTCCGGCCGCAGTCCGGGGAACGTGTTCGGCAGGAGCAGCGCGCCGATCACGAGCAGCGCGGCGATCGCCGTGACCGACAGGCTCAGGACCCGGGCGGCCGCGGGGTACCGGGTGCGCCAGGCACGCCGGAGGCGGGCGAGACGGGACCCGGAGGCGGGCGGGGCCTCCTCGGGCGCCCCCACGGTCCCCGCCCTCTCTTCGTCCCCGCTCCCCTCCCCGGCCGGAGCAGCCGCCGCGCCGGTGGAGTCGTCGTCGGGGCGGCGTCGGCTGAGGCGTGTGAAGACAGGCACCCGGAGGTCCTTCCCGTACGTAACCCGGTGGGGTGGCGACCCGGCGTGGGGGCCCGGGGCCGCCACCGTTCCGTACGGGTGGGTGACCTGGTGCGTTCAGGCGGCCGGGCCGGGAGGCGGCAAACAGCGCGCAAACACTCGGCCAACTCCGGTGTCAGGCGCCCCCGACAGCGGTCAGGAGCGCCAACGGGGCCGCCGCCGAACGGGATTCACGGACACACGCGTGCGGGTACGGCACCGGCCCCGCCGGGTGCGTGTCGCGGCCGTAGCCCGCGATGACCTCCGGCAGCCGGTGCCCGGTCGCCGTCGCCGCGTCCACGAGCCCGTGCGCGACCGTGCGGGCCTCGTCGTGCAGCCCGTAGCGGGCCAGGCCCAGGGCGATCAGCGCGTTGTCGTGCGGCCAGACCGAACCCCGGTGGTAGGAGAGGGGGTGATACGCCGCCTGACCCGAGGCCAGTGTGCGCACGCCCCAGCCCGAGAAGAAGTCCGGCTCCAGCAGCCGCCGCCCCACCGCCTCCCCGTACTCCTTGTCCAGCAGCCCCGACCACAGCAGATGCCCCGCGTCCGACGCCAGCGCGTCGAGCCGGTTGCCGTCGCCGTCGAGGGCCAGCGCGGGGAAGTCGTGCTCCCGCATCCAGAAGTCCCGCTGGAAGCGGTCGCGCAGATCACCGGCCGCCTGCTCCAGCAGCGCCGCGTACGTCTCGTCGGCCCACACCGTGCGCGCGAGCACCGCCGTGCGGCGCAGGGCGTCGTACGCGTAGCCCTGGGCGCCCGCGGCCATCACGGGGCCGCCGGGGCGGGTGCCGTCGGCGGAACAGATGGCGCCGGGGGAGTCCTTCCAGTTCTGGTTGGCGAGGCCGCCCCGGTCGGCGCGGTACACCAGGTAGCCGCGCGAGGTCAGCCCGCCGTGGTCCAGCATCCAGCCGACCGCCGCGCGGGCGTGCGGCTCCAGGCGCCGGGCGAGCGCGGTGTCCCCGGTCCGCTCCACGTACGCGCCGAGGACGACCAGGAACAGGGGCGTGGCGTCGACCGAGCCGTAGTACCGGGCGTACGGGACCTGCCCGAAGTGCGCCAGCTCGCCGTGCCGCACCTCGTGCACGATCTTGCCGGGCTGGGCGACGGACTCGGCGTCGGTCGTCGTCGCCTGGGTCGCCGCCAGGGCGGACAGGACGGCGGCGGCCGGGCGCGGGTGGTACGGCAGTGCGAACAGCGAGGTCAGCAGCGCGTCCCGGCCCAGCAGCGTCAGGAACCAGGGGGCCCCGGCCGCCGGCACCCGCAGGTCCTCCCCGTCGAGGCCGGCCGCCGGGACCTGGAGCGCGGCCAGGTCCGCCAGCCCCCGGGCGCACGCGGCGGCCAGCTCGGGCCAGCCGGTCGGGAAGGCCACGCCCTCGACGAACTCGCTCTCCTGCGCCAGCAGTTGATCGGCGAGCGCGCCGGGGGAGCGGGGCACGCGTAAGGCCCGCGTGTCCCCGTGCGGACGGGCCATCACCCGCAGGGTCAGCTCGCGCGTGCCGTGCGGTTCGAGGTCCAGGGACCACACCAGGCGGCGGGCGCCGGTCCCGGTCTCCTCGACGGCGTCCGGCTCCGGCTCGGCCGTCACGGTGGTCGTCGACCGCCAGGTGCCGCGCCGGTAACCGAACTCGACGCCATGGTCGAGGACGTGACGGGAGCGGGTGGCGCCGGACTTCACGTAGGTGCGGTGGTCGGAGCGCAGTTCGAACTGGTCGGCGAAGTCGGCGTCGGCGGTGACCGCGAGACGGATCGTCGTCGGGACGGGCCGGTTGCTGGTCACCCGCAGGCACTCCACGAACGACCCGTCCCCCACGGCCTGTTCACGGAAGAGTGTGTACGCGGGCGGCTCGGAGCGCCCGCCGCGCGGGACCAGGACACAGCGCGCGGTGTCCCCCTCGGCGACCGGGGTCAGTGCCTCGGGCACCGCCCCGTCCACGGTGAGCTGCCAGCGGCTGAGGTGCCGGGCGTCGCGGACGAACAGCCCGTCCGGGGAGCCGATGCCCCGTACCCCGCTGATGTCCCCGCCGTCGCCGACGGCCGCGAACGTCCCTCCGTACACGAGCAGATGATGCCGGTCCGTCATCGCCGGTCCCCTCCCTTGACTTCCCTGTGTCCCTTGAATCCCTGGAATCCCGTGGTGTCCTCGAACTCCCCGACGGCGGCGGACGCGTCGGCACCGCCGGCCCCGTCGGGGAGTTCGGCCCCGTCGTGCAGCAGGTCGAGGGTGAGCGCGGCGGTCCAGCCGAAGCCGGTGGCCCCGCAGGCGGCGCCGGTGTACGGGTCGACGTACTCGGCGAAGTCCGAGGCGGCGGCGAGGTCCAGCAGGGCCGTGCGCAGGGCGCGGGCCCGCTCGTGCTCGCCGTGGACGCGCAGGCCCCGCTCCAGCAGCCAGCTGGTGTTGAACCAGGCCGGGCCGCGCCAGTAGCGGTGCGGGTCGAAGGCCTCGCCGAGGAGGTCGTAGGACGGGGCGAGGCGGGTCGTGGTGCCGAGGCCGAAGTGCGGGCCGCAAGCCGTGCGCACCAGGCGGGCGGCGATGTCCCGGGGCAGCGTCGGCAGCAGCAGCGGGATCAGCCCCGACACACAGCGCTCGGGGACGAGGCCGCCGCCGCGCACGTCCCGGCAGAGGAACATCCCGCGCGCCGGGTCCCAGGTCCGCTCGATCAGCGCCGCCGTGAGCCGCTCGGCGCGCGCCCACCGGGCCGTGCCGGTCGCCCCGAGCTCCCGCGCGATCCGGGCGAGCGCCTGCTCGGAGGCGATCAGCAGGGCGTTGAACGCCGGGTCCTCGACGGCGAACTCGCCGCCGCCGTCGGCGTATCCGCCGTCCCGGTAGTCGGCGGCCAGCCGCACGTACCGCCCGTAGTCCAGGTCCGTCGGACGGTCCTCGGGCGAGCCGTGGTCGAGGTCGGCGCGGCGGAACGTACGGGCCGGCGCCGGGGTGACCCGGGAGAGCGGGGCGTCCCAGGCCGGGCTGTTGTCCATGCCCTGCTCCCAGGGGTGCACGACCGACGCCAGACCGCCGCCGCCCAGGTCACGACGGTGCAGCAGATAGCGGTGCCAGGCGGCCAGCCGGGGGTACACCCGCGTGAGGAAGCCGCGCGCCCGGGACAGGCCGGGGTCGGCGCGGTGCACCAGCCAGGCCGCCAGGGCGTGCACCGGTGGTTGCACGATGCCGGAGGTCTGTACGGTGCGCGGGGCGCCCGCGGCGCGCCCCGCGGTGGAGGAGCGCCAGAAGTCGGGGCTCGGGAAGTACGCGTCGAGCGGGACGGAGGGGTTGAACACGATGTGCGGGATCCGTCCGTCCCCCCACTGGGCGCCGAGCAGCGTCTCCAGCTCGGTCTGCGCCCGTAACGGTGAGACGTGCCGCAGGCCGATCGCGATGAACGCCGAGTCCCAGGACCACTGGTGGGGATACAGACTGCGGGCGGGCACCGTGGAGCCGCCGGTCCAGTTCTCCGCCAGCACGCGGGCCGCCCTGACGTGCGTCCCGTCGACGTCCGGGGGTGGATCGTATGCGATGTCAGCTGCCGTGCGAAGCGCCGTGAGTTGGGCGGTGCGATCCACTCGGGACTCCCCGAAAGACATCCGGCCGACCGGGTTCGGTCAGGGCCACCGTAGAGTTACGTCTATTTAACACGCAAAACTCAATATGTAATGCAAGCTTGAGAAACACAAGGGGGTGTGCATGAGCGCACGGGGTCAGGTCAGCGCCGGGGAGCTGCTCCAGCTGGTGCGGAGCGGACGGGCCGTCACACGCGGTGCGCTCCAGCAGGCCACCGGACTGTCCCGGGCCACCGTCGGACAGCGCCTGGACCGGCTGTTCCGGGCGGGCTGGCTGCGCGAGGGCGCCGGGGGGCCGGTGGACTCCCCGCTGGGCGGACGTCCCTCCATCACCCTGGAGTTCGACGACTCCCACGCCGTCGTCCTCGCCGCCGACCTGGAGACCCGGCACGCCCGCGCCGCCGTCCTGACGCTGACCGGCGAGATCCTCGCCGAGCACAGCGGCACCCTGGTCGTCGAGGACGGGCCGGACGCGGTGCTGGGCGACCTCGGCCACTGGTTCGGCGAACTGCTGGAGAAGGCCGGGCACCGCGCCGAGGAGGTCTGCGGCATCGGCCTCGCGGTCCCCGGGCCCGTCGACACCGCCTCCGGACGCGTGGTCCAGCCGCCGATCATGCCGGGCTGGGACGGCTACGACATAAGAGGACGGCTGGCCAGGGCCTTCACCGAGGCCACGGGCGCCCCACCGGTCCCCGTCCTCGTCGACAACGACGCCAACCTCATGGCGTACGGGGAACAGCGCACCGGCTTCCCGGACTGTTCGGCGTTCGTGCTCGTCAAGGTCTCGACCGGTATCGGCGCCGGGGTCGTCGTGGACGGCTCGCTCTTCCGGGGCGTCGACGGGGGCGCCGGCGACATCGGGCACATCCGGGTCGGCGCGGAGGCGCTCTGCCGGTGCGGTTCGTACGGCTGTCTGGCCGCCGTCGCGAGCGGGGGCGCCGTGGCCCGGCGGCTGGCGGAGGACGGGGTGCCGGCCGCCTCCGGCTCGGACGTACGGGATCTGCTCGCGGCCGGGCACCCGGCGGCGTCCGCGCTGGCCCGGGAGGCCGGACGGCAGGTCGGGGACGTGCTGGCGACGGTCGTGACGCTGCTGAACCCCGGGGTGCTGATGGTCGCCGGGGATCTGGCCGGAACGGCGTTCCTCACCGGCGTGCGGGAGCTGCTGTACCAGCGGGCGCTGCCGCGCTCCACCGCTCATCTGCACGTGGTGACCTCGCGGCTGGGGGAGCGGGCCGGCCTGGTGGGCGCCGGGGCGCTGGTCGTGGAGCACCTGTACGCGCCGGAGCGGGTGGAGGAACGGCTGGTGGCGCTGGGGGTGTGAGGCCTGGTGGGGCCGAGGGTGTGTGGCCTGGTGGGGCCGGGTGTGCGAGGTCCGGTGGGGCCGGGTGTGTGACGGTCGTGTTTCCGTTCGGCGACGCGTCCGCATGGTGAAATCCAGGTCCGTGTGGCAGCGTGATTCTCGCCACCCTTGATAAGGGTGACGCTCAGATGAGCGGATCTTGAGCGGCTGCACTTCTCCAAGGGGTGGCACTGGGTGCCACCCCTTGATCGTTCATCGATCGAACTCAGACGTGAGGTAAGTGCGCTCATCTGAGCATTGCAGTCCGCTTCTGTGCGGTCCTGCGTTCAAGAAGTGAAAACATATGCCCGTCCTGGCTTGCCAAGCTTTGACTTTCGATCCACTGGCGGACGGGTGGTTACAGGCGCATGACGCGTCAGTGGACGTACCCAGGTGCCTTCGATCTGGGTATGTTCCTCGCCGTCAGGGCAGCCACCACGTCCTCGAGGGAGTCGAGCCGTGTCGGAAAACAAAGATCCTCACGTAACGAAGTTCGTTTACGACTTCACCGAGGGAAACAAGGACCTCAAGGACCTCCTGGGCGGCAAGGGCGCCAACCTCGCCGAGATGACCAACCTGGGACTTCCCGTACCTCCCGGCTTCACCATCACCACCGAAGCCTGCAAGGTCTACCTCGACAGCGGCGAGGAGCCGGCGGCACTGCGTGACGAGGTGAGTGCGCACCTCGACGCCCTCGAGCAGAAGATGGGCAAGAAGCTCGGCCAGGCCGACGACCCGCTGCTCGTCTCGGTCCGCTCCGGCGCGAAGTTCTCCATGCCCGGCATGATGGACACCGTCCTCAACATCGGCCTCTCCGACAAGTCGGTGCAGGGCCTCGCCAAGCAGGCCGGCGACGACCGCTTCGCGTGGGACTCCTACCGCCGCCTCATCCAGATGTTCGGCAAGACCGTCCTCGGCGTCGACGGCGACCTCTTCGAGGAGGCGCTGGAGAAGGCCAAGGAGGCCAAGAAGGTCACGGTCGACACCGACCTGGAGGCCGCCGATCTCAAGAAGCTGGTCACCGCCTTCAAGAAGATCGTCAAGAAGGAGGCCGGCCGGGACTTCCCGCAGGACCCGCGCGAGCAGATGGACCTCGCCATCAAGGCGGTCTTCGACTCGTGGAACGGCGACCGCGCGAAGCTGTACCGCCGCCAGGAGCGCATCCCGCACGACCTCGGCACCGCCGTCAACGTCTGCTCGATGGTCTTCGGCAACCTCGGCCCCGACTCCGGCACCGGCGTCGCCTTCACCCGCGACCCCGCCTCCGGTCACCAGGGCGTCTACGGCGACTACCTCCAGAACGCCCAGGGCGAGGACGTCGTCGCGGGCATCCGCAACACCGTGCCGCTCGCCGAGCTGGAGACGATCGACAAGAAGTCGTACGACCAGCTGATGCAGATCATGGAGACGCTGGAGAACCACTACAAGGACCTCTGCGACATCGAGTTCACGATCGAGCGCGGTCAGCTGTGGATGCTCCAGACCCGCGTCGGCAAGCGCACCGCGGGCGCCGCGTTCCGCATCGCCACGCAGCTCGTCGACCAGGGCCTGATCGACGAGGCCGAGGCGCTCCAGCGCGTCAACGGCGCCCAGCTCGCACAGCTGATGTTCCCGCGCTTCGACGAGAGCGCGAAGGTCGAGCAGGTCGGCCGCGGCATCGCGGCGTCGCCGGGCGCCGCGGTCGGCAAGGCGGTCTTCGACTCGTACACGGCCGTCAAGTGGTCGCGGTCGGGCGAGAAGGTCATCCTGGTCCGCCGCGAGACGAACCCCGACGACCTCGACGGCATGATCGCGGCCGAGGGCATTCTGACCTCCCGCGGCGGCAAGACGTCCCACGCGGCCGTCGTCGCGCGCGGCATGGGCAAGACCTGTGTCTGCGGCGCGGAGGAGCTGGAGGTCGACACCAAGCGCCGCCGGATGACGGTGCCCGGCGGCCACGTCGTCGAGGAGGGCGACGTCATCTCCATCGACGGCTCCAGCGGCAAGGTCTACCTGGGCGAGGTCCCGGTGGTCCCCTCCCCGGTCGTGGAGTACTTCGAGGGCCGGATGCACGCGGGTGCCAGCGACGCCGACGAACTGGTCGAGGCCGTGCACCGGATCATGGCGTTCGCCGACCGCAAGCGCAGCCTGCGGGTGCGCGCCAACGCCGACAACGCCGAGGACGCGCTGCGCGCCCGCCGGTTCGGCGCCCAGGGCATCGGCCTGTGCCGCACCGAGCACATGTTCCTCGGCGACCGGCGCGAGCTGGTGGAGCGGCTGATCCTGGCGGACACGCAGGAGGACCGCGAGGCGGCTCTCGCGGAGCTGCTGCCGCTGCAGAAGAAGGACTTCGTCGAACTGTTCTCGGCGATGGACGGCCTCCCGGTGACGATCCGTCTGCTGGACCCGCCGCTGCACGAGTTCCTGCCGGACATCACCGAGCTGTCGGTCCGCGTGGCGCTCGCGGAGTCCCGCCAGGAGCCCCACGAGAACGAACTGCGCCTGCTCCAGGCCGTGCACCGCCTGCACGAGCAGAACCCGATGCTGGGCCTGCGCGGCGTACGCCTCGGCCTGGTCATCCCCGGCCTGTTCACCATGCAGGTCCGGGCGATCGCGGAAGCGGCCGCCGAGCGCAAGAACGCCAAGGGCGACCCGCGCGCCGAGATCATGATCCCGCTCGTCGGCACGGTCCAGGAGCTGGAGATCGTCCGTGAGGAGGCCGACGCGGTCATCGCGGAGGTCGAGGCGGCGACCGGCACGACGCTGAAGCTGTCGATCGGCACGATGATCGAACTGCCGCGCGCCGCGCTGACCGCCGGCCAGATCGCCGAGGCGGCGGAGTTCTTCTCCTTCGGCACGAACGACCTCACCCAGACGGTGTGGGGCTTCAGCCGCGACGACGTGGAGGCCTCCTTCTTCACGGCGTACCTGGAGAAGGGCATCTTCGGCGTCAGCCCGTTCGAGACGATCGACAAGGACGGCGTCGGCTCCCTGGTCGCCGCCGCCGCGAAGGCCGGCCGCGCCACCCGCCCCGACCTGAAGCTCGGCGTCTGCGGCGAGCACGGCGGCGACCCGGAGTCGGTCCACTTCTTCCACGAGGTGGGACTGGACTACGTCTCCTGCTCCCCGTTCCGCATCCCGGTGGCCCGCCTGGAGGCCGGCCGCGCGGCGACCCAGTCGGAGGGCAGCGACCACCGCTGACCCACCCCGGAACCCGGAGTCGCCGTCCGTCCCCGACCCTCAACACCGATGGGCGGCGACTCCGGAGCACGAAGAAGGGCGGCACCCTGTGCGGGGGTGCCGTCCTTTGTGCGTCAACCGCCGCGACTGTGGCCCACGCCGCCGGCTGACTTGGTGGTGTCTCTTTCGCCCGCGCGGGACGAGCTGACCGACCGGCGGGCCACAGCCCCACGCCGATCAGATGGAGATCAGCTGGCCAATCCGATGACCAGCCACATGAACGCCACTCCCACAAGGGTGAACAAGAGAGTCGCCCGGGTCGGATGGGGACTGTGCGCCTCGGGCAGAATGTCCGAAGTCGCCAGGTAGAGAAGGAAACCGGCGAAGAAGCCCAGGAATATGCTCAGGACTTTTTCGGAGATGGTGAACGCCAACGTCACCGATGCGCCTGCGAGCGGAGCCGCGGCATCGGCCGCGACAAGTGCGAGACCTTTCCGTCGGTCATTGCCGTACAGCTGGGTGATGGTGAAGGTGTTGAACCCGTCCGCGAAGTCGTGGGAGATCACGGCGATGGCGACCACAGTGCCCGTGGTCCCGCCCGCCTGAGTCGCCGCTCCGATCGCGAATCCGTCAAGAAAGCTGTGTCCCACCAACGCGCCCGCGGCGGCGATTCCCAGTCCGTGGACCGGTCTGTCCGAAGATGCGTGACCGTGGTGGTGAGGCGGTGAGAACGGGTGCGAGTGAGGCGCGTACTCCTCCTCATGTGCGCGGTGGATGGCCACACAACGTTCCGTTATGTGCAGTACGAGGAAACCGGCAATGAAAAGGAGCAACGGGACAGGGACCCCGAACGTCTCCGTCTCGTTCGTTTCCAGCGCCTCGGGCAGCAGGTCGAACCCCACAATCCCCAGCATCAGGCCCGCTGTGAGGCCGAGCACGAGATGTCGTCGGTCACCCACATGTTGCGCGACCCAGCCCCCGAGCAGGGTGGTGGCGGTGGCGCCGGCTGCTATCAGTATGGGAGCGGCCATCATGATCTCCCATCACGGATGGAGGCCGAGTGCCACGCGTTGGTCGCCATTCCTGCACCGGGGACCTTTTCCGCGGTCCCTAGCCGATCGGGCTCGCGCCTTCCTGGAACACATTGATGAGGTTTCCGTCGGAGTCCCGGATCGCGGTGGAGATGCTGCCGTCTCCGAGATCCATCTGCTCCCAGACCGTCGTCACACCCAACTCGCGGAACGTCCGCGTCACGCTCGCCAGGTCCTCGACACGGAACACGAGGGCCTTGTTACCGATCGCACGTACGTGGTCAGGAGGATCTGCCGTCAGTTCGGGCACGCGGACGCCGCCGGCAGGCTGGAGCAGTTCGAGCCGGAAACCCGGACCCTCCAGGAACGCCACGTCGGCTCCGATGGCCTCGAAGCGGGACTTCGCCAGGAGGGTGAGGCCGAAAACCCGGTGCCACCAGGCGATGGAGGCGTCGAGGTCGCTCACGGAGGTCGTGACGTTGTGCAGGCTGTAGGCGAAGGGGGGTTGATCGGCTGCACTCATACGGATCCCTCAGGTGCGAGCCCGAGTCCGTCCCGCTGCGGTGCGGGCCGAGGGAGCGGAGCCTCGGCGCACGGCTGCGGGGCCACGGGTGGTCTTCAACCGCGGGCGAATTCGAGGAGGTCCTTGTTGAAGGTCTCGGCGTACTTGGGCACCATGGCGAGACCGTGCGGCGCGCCCTCGTAGACCTTGTACTCCACGTCCTTGACGATCTTCGAGGACTTGGCGCCTGCGGAGACGATCGGAACGATCTGGTCGTCGTCGCCGTGCACGATCAAGGTGGGCACGTCGACCTTCTTGAGGTCCTCGGTGGTGTCTGTCTCGGAGAACGCCTTGACACAGTCGTAGGCGCCCTTGATCCCGACGGTCATGCTCCAGAGCCAGAACTCGTCGCGCGTGCCCTGGGAGACGGTGGAACCTTCGCGGTTGGCGCCGTAGAACGGGGCGCTCAGGTCCTTGTAGAACTGGGACCGGTCCGTCGCGACGCCATCGCGGATCTCGTCGAACACCTCGATCGGCAGACCCTCGGGGTTCGCTTCCGTCTTGAGCATGAGAGGCGGAATCGCCCCCAGCAGGACCAGCTTCGCGACCCGGCTCGTACCATGACGGCCGATGTACCGGGTGACTTCGCCGCCCCCGGTGGAGTGACCGACCAGGATCACGTTCTGCAGGTCTTCGGCTTCGATGACCGCGGCCAGGTCATCGGCATAGGTGTCGAGGTCGTTGCCGTCCCAGGTCTGCCCGGAACGTCCGCCCCCGCGCCGGTCGTGTGCGATGGCCCGGTAGCCGTTGTCCGCCATGAGCTTCATCTGCGGATCCCAGGCGTCCGCGGTCAGCGGCCAGCCGTGGGAGAAGACCACGGGCTGGCCTGCGCCCCAGTCCTTGTAGAAGATTTGCGTGCCGTCACTGGTGGTGGCGAAAGGCATGATCTGCTTTCCTCTCGAAGCCGGCTTGTACCGACCTGCGTCACGCCGTCCAGGGCTGTGACGAAAGTGGTTACATGCTGCGAATTTCACCCTAGCTCCGAGGTTCCGCTTCAGCGCGCCGAGAACAATTGGTGACTCGCCATGCCGCTTCCCGTTCGTCAACTGCCTGTGCGGAACGGCACGTTGTGCGGCGAATGGCCTGTGTATTCAAGGTCAATAACCGCTGGCAAAGCCGATCCGATGCGGCTTCGGTCATCGAGGCACTGGCGGTCCCGGGCCCGGCGCCGCTGCCGTCCATGGACGACATGATCCATGCGGAGAGCTACTGTCCGGTCACGTCACGTTAGGGTCACGGGTCTCCCATATCGCCCCGTCGCCGCCACGGCCCCTGGCTAGGTTCGTCACCTCTTGAACCACCCCTCGGGTGCGCTCGCACCACGCGCACCGCTCGGATCCCTCACGTCACGCCAGTCACCGTCGTGGACCGAGCCGACCGTGCCGATCGAGCCGCCCGAGTCCCCAGGGAAGGACCCGCCGTGTACCCGCTCCGTACCCCCGGCGCCCTCGTCGCCGCGCTGGCACTGGCCGCGCTGCCCGCCACCGCCGTCGCCCACGACGGGAACCACCCGTTCACGAACTGCGCCGAGGCGTACGCGAGCGGGTACGCCGACATCCCCCGCGGCGACCGGCACTACGGATCCCATCTGGACCGGGACGGCGACGGCCTCGGCTGCGACAGTCCGCCCGCCGGCTTCGTCCCGGCCGACGACAAGAAGTCCGACGACAAGAAGTCCGACGACCAGGGCTCCGAGGACAAGCAGTCCGACGACTCACAGACCGGGGTCGGTGCCGCCGCGGACGACGGCGGCCGGGACGGCACCGACCTCGCCGAGACCGGCGGCTCCGACAGCACCCCGTACATCGCGGCGGGCGGCCTGGTCGCCGTCCTCGCCGGGGGCTCGGTGATGCTGGCGGTGCAGCGGCGGCGCTCGAACCGCTGACGTGCGGCGGGCCGGTCCGGTCGTTCGTAGGCTGGCATCACCGGCACCGCGCGGAAGGAGCCCGCATGTCCCGCTGGAGCACCCGTGACATTCCGGCCCTCGACGGCCGGACCGCCGTCGTCACCGGGGGCAACGGCGGCATCGGCCTCGCCACGGCACGGGAGCTGGCGGCCCACGGGGCGCGGGTGGTGCTCGCCTGCCGCAGCGAGGCCCGGGGCGCGGAGGCGGGGGACCGGCTGGTGACGGAGGTCCCCGGAGCACGGGTCGAGGTGCTGCGCCTGGACCTGGCCGACCTCGGCTCGGTGCGCGCGTTCGCGGAGACGTTCCCGTACGGCCGGCTCGACCTGCTGGTGAACAACGCCGGGGTGATGGCCCTGCCGTACGGGACGACGGCCGACGGGTTCGAGACGCAGTTCGGCGTCAACCACCTGGGGCACTTCGCGCTCACCGGACTGCTGCTGCCCCGGCTGCTCGCGACGCCGGGCGCCCGCGTGGTGACCGTCTCCAGCCCGGCGCACCTGATGGGGAACATCGACATCCGCGACCTCAACAGCGAGCGCTCGTACCGGCGGTGGACCGCCTACGCCCGGTCCAAGTCGGCCAACCTGCTCTTCACCCACGAGCTGGCACGCAGGCTGGCCGCGCGCGACGCGGACGTGGTGGCCGCCGCGGCCCACCCCGGGTACGCGGACACCGGGCTCCAGGCCGCCGGGCCGCGCATGGCGGGCAACCGGACCGGCGAACGGCTCGCGCACCTCGGCAACCGCCTGTTCGCCCAGCCGGTGACGGCGGGCGCGCTGCCCGTCCTGTACGCGGCCACCGCCCCCGGTGTCCGCCCCGACTCCTTCACGGGCCCGGCGTTCCTCGACTGGCGCGGCGCCCCGGCCCCCGCGCGGCGGGCCCCCTGGACGACGGACGACCGGGCGAGCGCCCTGCTGTGGGAGCACTCGGCCCGGCTGACCGGGGTCGACCCCGGGGCCCTGCGGCCCTGAGCGTCGGTCCCGAGGCACTGAGGACCCATGTCACTGGACGCTCAGCCCGCCCGCACCTCGTACGTCGTCACCCGCACCGTCTCGTCGTCCAGGCACTGCCCCGTCCCCAGGTCGAACCGCTGCTTCAGCAGCGGGGAGGCGACGAAGGGGCGGCCCCGGTGGGTGCCGGTCAGGCCGCGGGAGAGGACCGCCGCGCCGCCGAACGGGTCGCGGTTGTCGATGGCGTACAGGCGGCCGGACCGGTCCCGGAACAGGGCCACCTGGCCCCCGTCCGGCAGCAGGGCCGCCACGCCCCGGCCCGGCAGCAGCCGGGTCAGGTCGCAGACCGGCAGCCAGTGGCCGCCCACCCGGACATGGACCTTCACATCGGTGATCTCGGGAGCCAGGGTCATCGCTGGGCGCTTCCTTCCAGGACGTCTTCGGCGCGGGGACGCAGGCCGATGGACAGCAGGGGCAGGTCGGGCTTGATCTGGTCGCGCTCCGGGACGAAGCCGACGACCGGGTCGGGGGTGTCGGGCGCGTTCACGAAGGACACGAACCGGGCCAGCTTCTCGGGGTCGTTGATGGTCTCGGCCCACTCGTCGCGGTAGTGCGAGACATGGGCCGCCATCAGCGACTCCAGCTCCTCGCAGATGCCGAGGGAGTCCTCCACGACGACCTCGCGGACGTGGTCCAGGCCGCCCGGGATGCGCTCCAGCCACACGCTGGTGCGCTCCAGACGGTCCGCGGTGCGGATGTAGAACATCAGGAACCGGTCGATCAGGCGGATCAGTTCGGCGTCGGACAGGTCCTGCGCCAGCAGGTCGGCGTGGCGCGGGGTGGCGCCGCCGTTGCCGCCGACGTACAGGTTCCAGCCGTTGGCGGTGGCGATCACGCCGAAGTCCTTCGACTGGGCCTCCGCGCACTCGCGCTGGCAGCCGGAGACCGCCGACTTCAGCTTGTGCGGCGACCGCAGCCCCCGGTAGCGCAGCTCCAGGTCGATCGCCATGCGGACCGAGTCCTGCACGCCGTAGCGGCACCAGGTCTGCCCCACACAGGACTTCACCGTACGCAGCGACTTGCCGTAGGCGTGGCCCGACTCGAAGCCGGCGTCGACCAGCCGGGCCCAGATCAGGGGCAGCTGCTCGACGCGGGCGCCGAACATGTCGATCCGCTGGCCACCGGTGATCTTCGTGTACAGGCCGAAGTCCCGGGCGATCTCGCCGATCACGATGAGGCCCTCGGGGGTGACCTCGCCGCCGGGGATGCGCGGGACGACCGAATAGGAGCCGTTCTTCTGGAGGTTGGCGAGGAAGTGGTCGTTGCTGTCCTGCAGGGCCGCCTGCTCGCCGTCCAGGACGTAGCCGCTCGCGCCGATCGTGGGGGCGAGGGACGCGATGATCGACGCGACCGTGGGCTTGCAGATCTCGCAGCCGTCGCCGCCGCGGGCGCCGTCGCGGCCGTAGCGGTCCAGCAGGTCCTGGTAGGTGGTGATGCGCAGGGCGAGGACGATCTCGTACAGCTCCTCGCGGGTCTGTGCGAAGCAGCCGCACAGGCCCTTGTCGACCTCGACGCCGGACGCCTCCAGCTCCGCGGTGACGAGCTGGCCGAGCACCTTCACGCAACTGCCGCAACCCGTACCGGCCTTGGTGCACTTCTTCACCTCGGGCACGGTGGTGCACCGGTGCTCGGTGACCGCGCCGCGGATCGTGCCCTTGGTGACGTTGTGGCAGGAGCAGATCACCGCCTCGTCGGGCAGCGCGGCCGGGCCCAGCTGGGCGGGGGCGCCCGCGCCGGCCGGCAGCACCAGCGACTCGGGGGAGACCGGCGGGACGGACCCGGTGAACGCCCGGAGCGTGCCGTACGCCTCCGCGTCCCCGACCAGGATGCCGCCGAGCAGGGTGCCGTCCCGGCCGACGACCAGCTTCTTGTACAGGCCCGCGCGGGAGTCCGAGTACACGACTTCCAGGCAGTCCTCGGTGGTGCCGTGCGCGTCCCCGAAGGAGGCCACGTCCACACCGAGCAGCTTCAGCTTGGTGGACAGGTCGGCGCCGGTGAAGGACGCCTCGTCCTCGGCGATCGTCGCGGCGGCCGTCTCGGCCTGCTCGTAGCCGGGGGCGACCAGGCCGTACACCCGGCCGTCCACGGCCAGGGCGCACTCGCCGATCGCGAACACGGACGGGTCGGACACCGTACGGCAGCGCTCGTCGACCGCGATGCCGCCGCGCTCGCCGACCGTGAGGCCGCAGTCGCGGGCCAGCTGGTCGCGGGGGCGGACACCGGCGCTGAACACCACCATGTCCGTGGCGAGTTCGGAGCCGTCGGACAGCTTCATGCCGGTCACGGCACCCGAGTCGTCGACCACGATCTCCTGCGTGCCGACCCCCGTGTGCACGCTCAGGCCCATGTCCTCGATGGTGCGCAGCAGCGCGGCGCCGCCGCCCTCGTCGACCTGCACCGGCATCAGGCGCGGCGCGAACTCCACGATGTGCGCCTCCACCCCGAGCCCCTTGAGCGCGCCGGCGGCCTCCAGACCCAGCAGTCCGCCGCCGACCACGGCACCGGTGGTGGCCCGGGACTTCGCGTAACTCTCGATCGCGAGCAGGTCCTCGATCGTGCGGTAGACGAAGCAGCCGTCGGCGTCCTTGTTCGGCACCGGCGGCACGAACGGGTACGAGCCGGTGGCGAGGACGAGCGTGTCGTAGGCGAAGACCTCACCGGAGCGGGCGGTGACCTCGCGGGCCTCCCGGTCGACGTGGACCGCCGGGTCACCGACGTACAGCTCGATGCCGTGCGCCGCGATGAACTCCGCGTCCGTCAGCGACAGGTCCTCGGGCGTGCGGCCCGAGAAGTACGAGGTGAGCGCCACACGGTCGTACGCCGGACGCGGCTCCTCGCACAACACGACCACGCGGTGCGTGGCGGTCAGGCCGCGCTCGGCGAGCGCCTCGAGGAAGCGCTGGCCGACCATGCCGTGGCCGACGAGCACGATCGTGGGGGTCGCCCCGGGGGTGGCCGTCATCAGGAGCCTCCATCGTTGGTGAGCAGGTGCAGCAGGGGGGCGTCACCGGGGAGCGGCTCGGCGCCCTCCCAGGCGCGGGCGAGCGCGCCGACGGTGCCGAGTTCGCCGACGAGGACCCCGCCGACCAGGCGATCGTCGCGGACGACGACCTTGCGATAGGTGCCGCGGGTGGCGTCGGTGAGCTGGACGACGTCGTCGCCGGGCCGGGCCTCCGTCTCGCCGAACGCGGCGAGGTCGAAGAAGCCCTCGCCGGCCAGCGTCAGCCGGGTCAGCGCGCGGGTGCCGGTGTAGCGGGCGGTGCCGTCCCCGGCGAGCGAGGCGGCGAGCACGTCGGCCTGTTCCAGCGCGGGCGCGGCGAGCCCGTACACGGTCCCGGCGTGCTGCGCGCAGTCGCCGACGGCCCGGATGCGCGGGTCGGAGGTGCGCAGACAGTCGTCGACGACGACGCCCTTGGCGACCTCCAGGCCGGCCGCCGTGGCGAGCCCCACCCGGGGGTGCACCCCGCAGGCCAGCACGACGAGGTCGGCGTCGAGCGCGTACCCGTCGGCCATCTCGACCGAGCGGACCGCTCCGCCGACGCAGCGCACGTCCCGGACGCGCAGCTCGGTGTGGACCTCGACGCCGAGTCCGGTCAGATGCCGCCGGACCAGGGCGGAGGCGGCCGGGTCGAGCTGACGCTCCATCAGCCGCTCGGACTGCTGGGCGAGCACGACCTGGGCGCCGCGCAGCGCCAGCGCCCGGGCGGCGGAGACCCCGAGGAGCCCGCCGCCGATGACGACGGCCCGCACGCCGGGCCGGACCGCCTTGGACAATCCGAGGCAGTCGTCCAGGGTGCGGAAGGCGTGGACGCCCTCCGGCAGCACGTGGTCGGGGCTGAACAGGCCGCGCAGCGGCGGCAGCACCGGGTTGGAGCCGGTGGCCAGGACGAGGGTGCCGTATCCGATGGCCCGCCCGTCCGCGAGGCGCACGGTGCGTGCCGCGCGGTCGATGCCGGTGACCCGGCCGCGGACCAGCCCGGCGGGCTCCGGCAGGGCGATCACCTCCGGGCTGTAGCGCCCGGCCAGCACCTCGGCGAGCAGGACCCGGTTGTACGGGCGGTGCTCCTCGTCGCCGACGAGCGTCACGTCCGTGCCGAGCTCGCCGAGCCGCCGGGCGAGCCGTACGCCCGCGAGGCCGGCGCCGATCACCACCACACGCGTATTCGAGGTCATGCCGACGAGCCTGCGGGCCGGGTGTTTCCCGGCAGCATCCCTTCTGTTTCCCGTGCGGAACGCTGCCCTCAACAGGAGCGGGGTACGGATGTGAGGGTTCGACGGGCCAGGTGGGGGGGTGTGAGGGGTGCCGAAGCTCGGAAGACCCTCATGTGCGTGGACCGTGCACGCACCGCTGTAGGGTCTCGGCCATGCCCGAGATATCCCTGACCATGGTCGTCGTCCTGTGCCTCGCGGCCCTCGCGGCCGGATGGATCGACGCCGTGGTCGGCGGCGGGGGACTCCTGCTGCTGCCCGCCCTGCTGCTCGGCCTGCCCGCCGGCACCCCGGCCGCGTACGCGCTCGGCACCAACAAGGCGGTGGCGATCGTCGGCACGACGGGCGCCGCCGTGACCTACGTCCGCAAGGCGCCCGTCGACGTCGGGCTCGCCGTGCGCATCGGGCTCGCGGCGCTCGCCGGCTCCAGCGGCGGCGCCTTCTTCGCGGCCGGCATGAGCACCGAGGTCCTCAAGCCCGTGATCATGGTGGTGCTGCTCGCGGTGGGCGCCTTCGTCATCCTGCGCCCCGCCTTCGGCACGGCCCCGGCGCCCGGCCCGGTCTCACGCCGCCGCGTCCTCGCCGCGATCGGCCTCGCGGGCCTCGGCATCGGCTTCTACGACGGTCTCATCGGCCCCGGCACCGGCACGTTCCTGGTGCTGGCGCTCACGGCCGTGCTGCACCAGGACCTGGTCACGGCGTCCGCGACCGCCAAGATCGTCAACTGCTGCACCAACGCCGGGGCGCTGGCCACCTTCGCCTGGCAGGGCACGGTCTGGTGGCAACTGGCCGCCGTGATGGCCCTGTTCAACCTGGCGGGCGGCACCGTCGGGGCCCGTACCGCCCTGAAGAAGGGCAGCGGCTTCGTCCGGATCGTGCTGCTGACGGTCGTGTTCTCGCTGGTGGCGAAGCTGGCGTACGAGCAGTGGCTCGCCTGAGCGGCCTCAGCGGCTGCCCGTCAGATGCGCGAAGACGACCACGTTGCCCCGGTAGCCGGTCGCCCGCGAGTAGCCGCCGCCGCAGGTGATCACCCGCAACTCGGGGCGGGCCGCCGGGCCGTACACCTTCTCGTCCGGGAAGTTCTTCGCGTCGTACACCTCCACGGCGTCCACGGTGAACACGGCGGTGCCGCCGTCGCGCCGGTCCACCTCGATGGTGCCGCCCTTGCGCACGGCACCGAGCCGGTAGAACACGGCGGGCCCGTCGGCGTTGTCGACATGGCCGGCGACGATCGCGGTGCCCGTCTCACCGGGCGTGGTCCCGGACTCGTACCAGCCGGCGAGGTCCGGGCGTCCGGCGGGCGGCACGTCGAGGCTGCCGGAGGACGTCAGCCCCAGGCCGGTCAGTGGCGCGTCGACCCGGATCGCGGGGATGCGGATGCGGTCGGGCGGGGAGGGGGGCAGGGCCCGCGCGGCGGTTCCGGCGGCCCGGGCGCCGGCGCCCGGGGCGTCCGTGCGGGCGGCCTGCGCCGCCGACGGCTGCGGCGGCGGGTGCTCGGCGCCGCCGGCCAGCAGCAGCACGGCACAGCCGAGCGCCAGCACACTGGCCGCGGCTATCGCCACGTCGCCCATCCTGCGGTCACTGCGCACCTGTGCCTCCTGGGCTCTCCTGTCGGCCCTCATCCCCCTCCGGGCCGCGAGGGGCGTCGGACCCGGAGGGGGAGAGGACGTGCGGTACCGGCGGACGGACAGCGGAGGGTGTCCGTCAGATCCCGTCGCCTCTCGCCCGGCGATGCAGGAGCCAGGTACCGCCCGCGGCGGCGACGGCGAGAGCCGTCACACCGGCCGCGGTCCGTACGGGGTCGTGGCCGAACGCGCCGCCGACCCCCGTCTTCACACTTCCCCGTGGATGCGTCTGCCCGCGCGGCGCGGTCAGCGTGACCACCAGGTCGCCGGCGACCCGCTTGCCGCCCTCCGCGCAGGTCGCGACGATCTCGTACGTGCCCGGCTGGGCGCTCGGCGGCACCCGGAACCGCCCGGCCGCCTGCTCGTCGTGGGTGCTGGGCGCCAGCGTGAACGCTCCGGCGCCCACCGCGCTGGCGTCACCGGCGGCGGCGCCCCGCGGGCAGAACTCCGTGTGCACGGTGACCTCCCCGCCCGGCTCGACCGAGGACGGGAACACCTCCAGGCCGCCGCTGTCCCCGCCGTGGGCGGGGGTGACGACGAGCCCCACGGCGCCGGCGGCCAGCGCGGCGCCGGTCAGCAGACGGGCGGTACGTCGCATCGATGCTCCTCCGAGCGGAACACGGCCCGCGGCATCCCCATGTGCCACCGTCTCGGCCGAGCCCCTGCCCTTCCGAGGAAAGTCGCAGCGGCGCGTGAGCGCTTGTCGAGACCGGTCCGTGAGCGGGGTGAACGGGTGCCGCGGGGGCCGCCCATGACCCCGGCGCGGGCGCCGTTTCAGCAGGTCACCGGGTCATCGGCGGGACCGGAGGAAGCGAATCGGTTGTCCGGCGGGACACGCGTGTGAACGGGTGACGCGACCCCCGTTCCATGAACCCCGGCCCCCCGCCCCCGTGTCACCGGTCGGCCAGTACCTCGGCCACCGTCCGCCGGGCCACGGTCGCCAGCACCGGGTTGGTGCCGTTGCCGCAGACGTCGCCGTAGTAGTGCTCCGCCGTGAGCCCGAACCGCAGGGCCCAGCCCCGGCCCCGCTCCCAGGTGGCGTCGTCGGCGCCCGCCGCCGCGCGGAAGACCTCACGGGTCCCGGCGTCCAGGACGGTCCAGGCCGGCATGAGGTCGGCGGCCGGGTCGCCGGTCCCGAAGCAGCCGAAGTCGATGACGGCGGTGAGCCGGCCGGAGGAGGTCAGCAGATTGCCCGGCAGGAGGTCGCCGTGCAGCCAGACGGGGGTGCCGTGCCGGTCGGGGACCCGGAGCACGTCCTCCCACACCCCGGTGGCCGCCCGCGCGTCCAGGGCGCCCGCCGCCCCCAGGTCACGGATCGCGGCCCGTACGTCCGCGTCGCCCGCACGGACCGGGCCGCCCCGGTACGACGGCGGGCCGCCGTCGGCGTCCACCGAGCGCAGCGCGGCGACGAAACGCCCCAGGTCACGGGCGGCCGTGGCGAGGTCGGCGGGCGGGGCGTCGAAGGCGTCCGCGCCGTCCAGCCAGGCGTACACCCCCCACGGCAGCCCGTATCCGGTGTCCGGCTCGCCCAGTGCGAGCGGCGCCGGGACCGTGAGCGGGAGGTGCGCGGCCAGCCGGGGCAGCCAGTGGTGCTCGGTGCCGACCTGCCGCCCCCCGCCGGGCAGCCGCGGCAGCCGTACGACGAGGTCGGGGCCGAGCCGGAACATCGCGTTGTCGGTCCCGGCGGACGCCACGCGCCGCACGGGGAGCCCGGCCCAGCGCGGGAACTGCCCGGCGACCAGCCGCTCCACCAGCGCCTCGTCGATGTCCAGTTCGCCGGCGCGCATCCGGACCGGGGGCGACTCGGGGCTGGACGGCATACGGCTCCTCGGGACGGGCGGGCGGGTGTCGGCCGTCAAGGTACGGGTCCGCACGGCGGCGCGGCCAGCCGTTTTCGCCCCGGCCGGCCGCGCCCACCACCCGCGCGGTCAGGCCACGTTGACGGCCTTCCAGGCGGCGCCGACCGCCGCGTACTCCGCGCCGCCGGCCCCGTACAGGTCCTTCGCCGCGTTCAGCGTGGCCGTACGGGCGCCCGCGTAGGTCGTGGAGGAGGTCATGTAGACCGTCAGCGCGCGGTACCAGATCCTGCCGAGCTTGGCCCGGCCGATGCCGGTGACCGTCGAGCCGTCGCAGGTGGGGGAGTCGTACCGGACGCCGTTGAGGGTCTTGGCGCCGCTGCCCTCGGCCAGCAGGTACGCGAAGTGGTTGCCGACACCGGACGAGTAGTGGACGTCGAGCCCGGAGACGGACGAGCTCCAGCAGTCCGCGGACTTGCCGTCCCGGGACGGCTTGTCCATGTACCGCAGGGCGTCCCGGCCGAGTCCGGACCGCACGACCCGCTCGCCGATCAGGTAGTCGCCGGGCTCGGCGGCGTTGTCCGCGTGGAACTCCACCAGAGTCCCGAAGACGTCGGAGGTCGCCTCGTTCAGGCCGCCCGACTCGCCCGAGTACGTCAGACCCGCCGTCTTGGACGTCACGCCGTGCGACATCTCGTGCCCGGCGACGTCCAGCGACACCAGCGGGCCGAGCTGGGTGCCGTCACCGTCGCCGTAGGTCATGCAGAAGCAACTGTCGTCCCAGAACGCGTTGTTGTAGTCGTTGCCGTAGTGCACGCGGTTGAACGAGCCCTTGCCGTCGCCGGCGATGCCGTCGCGGCCGTGCACGTCCCGGTAGTAGTCCCAGGTGACGTCCGTGCCGTACTGCGCGTCCACGGCGACCGTCGAACGGTCGCCGGTGGTGCCGTCGCCCCAGTGGTCGTCGGCGTCGGTGAACGCCGTGGCCGGGGCGCGGTCCAGGCAGATCGTCAGGATGCACAGGTCCGTCTTGTTCGCGGCGTCACCCGTGTACGTGTTCCCGCGCGTCGGGTCCTTGAGCTGGTACGCCGGCTGGGAGCCCGAGGTGGTGAGCGGGACCGTGCCCGAGTACAGCGACTTCCCGTCGCCGGTCGCGGTCTCGATGCCGTCCCACGCGTCGATCCGGGCGCCGGTGCGGGCGTCGGTGAGCACCGTGCGGGCGACCGGGTTGCCGAGGGAGTCCTGGGCGGCGGCGTCGGTCCGCCAGGCCAGCTTCGGGGTGCCGTGCAGGGCGTCGACGACCAGCTCGGGCCGGGCGGTGAGCCGCCGCAGCGTCTGTCCGGCGTGGACGGCGCGCAGCACGCTCGCCGCGAGGTCGGCCGCCTTCGGCGCGGCGATCCGCGGGGTGACGCTCGGCAGGGAGAGGGAGCCGCGCGTGGCGCGGGAGGCGCTCCGGTAGGTGCCGTCCTTCGCCAGGTGGACGACGAAGTCGCCGCCGAGGACGGGCAGTCCGCGGTAGGTGCGGTCGTAGCGGACGTGCTGGGTGCCGTCGGCGTCGACGACGACGTCCCGCACGGACGTGTCCTGATGGGCCGTCAGGCCCAGGGTGCCCGGGAGGTCCTCGAGGACCGCCGCCGCGTTCCGCAGCGCGGTGGCCCGGGTGGGTGTCTCGTCCGCACCGGCGGTGGGGGACAAGGCGGTGGCCATGAGGGCGGCGACGGCGACGGCGACGCCCGCCACGGCCGGACGGGAACCCTTGAAGTACGGCCGTATTCGGCTCATCGCTCTCCTCGATCTCGGCGGTGACCAAGATTCAAGAGGGCGTGCACATGCCATGACCAGGGTGACGCCGTGGAGGTGTGTGAGGAGAGAGAATCGTTTCCGTGACCCTCTCTCCCCGACTGCCGTTCTTCGTCTACGGCACCCTGCGCCCCGGCGAGCCCCACCACGGCACCCTGCTGCGCGGCCGCACCCTCACCGAGGAGCCGGGACGCCTGCTCGGAGCGCTGCTGTACGACGGCCCCGGCTACCCGTACGCCGTGGAGGAGCGGGGCGCCGGCACCGTCGAGGGCGACCTCGTCACCGTCCGGCCCGAGGACTACCCGCAGTTGCTCGCCGCGCTCGACCGGCTGGAGGAGTACCGCCCGGGCGACCCGCGCAACCTCTACGAGCGGGTCGCCCGCGAGGTCCTGCGCACGGGCGACGGCACGGCCGTACGGGCCTGGGTGTACGTCGCCGCACCCGCCGTCGCCGCCCGCCTGCGCACCCACGGCACACCGCTGGCGAGCGGCGACTGGAAGACGCGGTGACCCTCTAGGTCGTGTCCGCAAAGTCCTGCCTGCCGAGCGGCGGACACGACCTAGGCCGTCTCCAGCCGTACCGCGCACGTCTTGAACTCCGGCATCCGGGACGTCGGGTCGAGCGCCGGGTTGGTCAGGGTGTTGGCGCGGCCCTCGCCCGGCCAGTGGAACGGCATGAAGACCGTGTCGGGGCGGATGCCAGAGGTGACCCGGGCGGGCGCCACCGCCCGGCCCCGGCGCGACACCACGGCCACCGGATCGCCCTCGGCCACCCCGAGCCGCGCAGCCAGGCGCGGATGCAGCTCCACGAACGGCCCCGGCGCCGCGTTGTTCAGCTCCTCTACCCGGCGGGTCTGCGCACCCGACTGGTACTGGGCCACGACCCGGCCCGTCGTCAGCAGTACCGGGTACTCCTCGTCGGGCTCCTCCGCCGCCGCCCGGTGCGCCACCGGCACGAACCGGGCCCGCCCGTCGGGCGTGGCGAACCGGTCCAGGAACAGCCGGGGCGTGCCCGGGTGCGGGACGGCACCCGCCTCGTCGCCGGCGGCGTCGTCCTCACGGGCCGGGTCGTCCGCGTGCTCGGTGACGCCGTCGGCGTCCGGCGGCGCGGGGCACGGCCAGAAGACGCCGTTCTCCTCCGCCAGCCGCTCGTAGGTGATCCCCGAGTAGTCCGCGGCGCCGCCCGCGCTCGCCCGCCGCAGCTCCGCGAAGACCTCCTCCGCGTCGACGGGGAAGCCCTTCTCCAGCCCTTCGTCCGCGCCGAGCCGCGCCGCGAGCTCGTGCAGGACCTCCAGGTCGCTGCGCACCCCCGGCGGCGGGTCGATCGCCCGGCGGCGCAGCAGGACCCGGCCCTCCAGGTTCGTCGTCGTCCCCGTCTCCTCCGCCCACTGCGTCACCGGCAGCACCACGTCGGCGAGTTCGGCCGTCTCCGACAGCACGACGTCGCACACGGCGAGGAAGTCCAGCGACCTGATCCGCTCCTCGACATGGGCGGCGCGCGGCGCCGACACCACCGGGTTGGAACCCATGAGCAGCAGCGACCTGATGTCACCGCCCAGCGCGTCCAGCAGCTCGTACGCGCTGCGGCCGGGGCCCGGCAGCCGGTCCGGGTCGACGCCCCAGACCCCCGCGACGTACCGGCGGGCGGCCGGGTCGTCCAGCTTGCGGTACCCGGGCAACTGGTCGGCCTTCTGGCCGTGTTCGCGTCCGCCCTGCCCGTTGCCCTGCCCGGTCAGACAGCCGTACCCGGACAGCGGCCGGCCCGCCCGGCCCGTCGCCAGGCACAGATTGATCCAGGCGCCCACCGTGTCGGTGCCCTTGGACTGCTGCTCGGGCCCGCGCGCGGTCAGCACCATCGCGTGCTCCGGCGCGCAGAACATCCGTACCGCCTCCCGCAGTTCCGGAACGGACACCCCCGTGATCCGCTCCACGTACTCCGGCCAGTGCGCCATCGCCGCGGCCCGCGCGTCCTCCCAGCCGGCCGTGCGCTCGCGCACGTACTCCTCGTCGACCCGGCCCTCGGCGACGACCAGGTGCAGCAGCCCGAGGGCCAGCGCGAGATCCGTGCCGGGGCGGGGCGCGAGGTGCAGGTCGGCCTGTTCGGCGGTCTTCGTGCGGCGAGGGTCGACGACGATCAGGGTGCCGCCGTTGTCCCGCAGCTCCTGGAAGAACCGCAGCGCCGGCGGCATGGTCTCCGCGAGGTTGGAGCCGACGAGGATGACACAGCCGGTGCGCGGGATGTCCTCCAGCGGGAACGGCAGCCCCCGGTCGAGGCCGAACGCCCTGATCCCGGCCGCGGCCGCCGACGACATGCAGAACCGGCCGTTGTAGTCGATCTGCGAGGTGCCGAGCACGATCCGCGCGAACTTGCCGAGGCTGTACGCCTTCTCGTTGGTCAGCCCGCCCCCGCCGAACACCGCGCACGCGTCCGGGCCGTGTTCGGCGCGGGTGCGGGCCAGCCCGTCGGCGATCCGGTCGAGGGCCTCGGGCCAGCTCGCCGGCACGAGCGCCCCGCCGGACCGCACCAGCGGCGTGGTCAGCCGGACCCCGGAGGCCAGCACCGCGGGCGCCGTACGGCCCTTGCCGCACAGCGCGCCCCGGTTGACGGGGAAGTCCGGGCGCTCGACCACCGCGACGCCCCCGTCCTGCGAGGGCGTGAGGTTCATACCGCACTGCAGGGCGCAGTACGGGCAGTGCGTGGGCGTCGCGATGTTCGGCATGCCGTTCAGCGTGCGTCGGCCGTGTTACGTGCGCGGCGGCTCCCCGGTTACACGGGCGGCACGGTGACCTCCCCGCCCGCCCGGCGCCGCCGTGAGGCCCCGCTACCCGGCCGTGGCCAGCGCGTCCGCGACCCCGGTCTCGCGCCGGCCGAGGAAGCGCGGGTCCGGTTCGACGACGGCGTCCAACGCCGCCTTGCCGGCCGCGAACAGCTCCCGCACCCCGCCGTAGTACCAGGTGACGTCGTGCCGGGCGGCCACCCCGACGCCGTAGCTCGCGACCCCGGCCTCCTCGCACAGCGCCACCGCCCGCCGGATGTGGAAGTCCTGGCTGATCAGCACCGCCTCGTCGACCCCGAAGATCTTCTTGGCCCGGACACAGGAGTCCCAGGTGTCGAAGCCCGCGTAGTCGCTGACGATCCGGGCGCCGGGCACCCCGTGCCGGACCAGGTAGGCGCGCATCGCGTCGGGCTCGTCGTAGTCCTCGCGGCTGTTGTCCCCGGTGACGAGGACGACCTCGATCCGTCCCGCCCGGTACAGCCGGGCCGCCGTGTCCAGCCGGTGCGCGAGGTACGGCGACGGCTCGCCGTCCCACAGCCCGGCCCCGAAGACGACGGCGACGTCCGTGCGCGGCACGTCGGCGGCGGTGCGCAGCCGGCCCTCGGTGGCCAGACGTGTCCAGGTGGCCGGCAGCAGCGCCAGCACGCTCGCGGCCATCAGGGCCTGCACGAGCCGCCGGCGCCCGGCGCGGGTGCGCGGCAGACGCGGCCTCCGCAGACGCATCCCGGCCCCCTTCCTGTACGGCTCCCCGTGAGCCTCCGGTTCCCAGGACGCCCCGGCGGCGGGCGCGGTTCACCCGCCCCCGCGTGACAGTCTTCACCCGGCCCGAACGGAACCGCAGGTCAGGGGGCCTCACACCGGCGCCGGCCCGGACCGTGAACCCGGCGTAAGAACCCGTCATTGGCGTGAAACGGCACAGCAACCTGGCCCCGCCACCATCGGTCCATGACGGCGTCGAACCCCCTGCACGACCAGTCCCCGACGGCCCACCTCGACAGTACGGCGCACCTCATGAACCGGATCAGCAGCCAGCTCGCCCGCCAGCTCACCCTCGTCGGCCCCGACGGCAGGCGCCGCCCCGACCCACCCGCGCTCGTCGTCGTCGCCCACGGCAGCCGTGACCCGCGCGCCCTGCGCACGGTGACCGCGCTGCTCGACGAGGTCCGCGCGCTGCGCCCCGGACTGCCGGTCCACCTCGGGCACATCGAGCTGAACGAGCCGCTGCTCGCGGACACCCTGGCCGGCCTCGGCGACCGCGAGGCGATCCTCGTCCCCCTGCTCCTCGGCCGCGGCTACCACATCAAGCGGGACATCCCCGGGACGGCCGCCGCCTCCCGGGTCCGCGCCCGCGTGGCCGGCGCGCTCGGCCCGCACCCGCTCCTCGCGGAGGCGCTTCACGCCCGTCTGACGGAGGCCGGCTGGCGCACGCCCGAGGACGAGGCCACCCGCCGCACGACCGCCGTCGTCCTGGCGGCGGCCGGTTCCCGCGACCCCGAGTCCAAGGTGGACACCGCCCGCACGGCCCGCCTCCTCACGGCCCGCCTGGGCGTCCCGGTCGTCCCCGCCTACGCGACGACGGCGTCCCCGTCCGTCCCCGACGCGCTCGCGGCCCTCGCCGCGCGGGGCCGCACCCGGGTCGCGGTGGCGTCGTACTTCACGGCCCCCGGCCGCTTCGCGACCCAGTGCGCCGACCAGGCCCCCTGGCTCGCGTCGGCCCCCCTGGGCACCCACCCGGCCATGGCCCACCTCCTCCTCCACCGCTACGACCGCACGACCACCCCGGCGGCGACGACCCCGTCCCTGGCCTCGGCCTGAACCCCGGGCCCACCCCGCCAGGCCCCCCTCGCCGCTCGTCTGGCCGTACTGTCGGGGCATGTACTACGACGAGTCGGCAGTCGAACGCTGGGCACCGGAACCCGACAAGCGGCCCGGGCGCACGGCCTTCCAACGGGACCGGGCCCGTGTGCTGCACTCGGCCGCGCTGCGCAGGCTCGCCGGCAAGACGCAGGTCGTGACGCCCGGCACCCACAGCAACGCCTGGGACCCCAGCCCCCGTACCCGCCTCACCCACTCCCTGGAGTGCGCCCAGGTCGGCCGGGAGCTCGGCGAGGCACTCGGGTGCGACCCCGACCTGGTGGAGGCCGCCTGCCTCTCCCACGACCTCGGCCACCCCCCGTTCGGCCACAACGGCGAGGTCGCGCTCAACGAGTTCGCCGAGGACTGCGGCGGGTTCGAGGGCAACGCCCAGTCCCTGCGCCTGCTCACCCGGATCGAGCCCAAGCGGTTCACCCCGGAGGGCTCCGTGGGCCTCAACCTCACCCGCGCCACCCTCGACGCCGCCACCAAGTACCCGTGGCCCCGCGGCGGCCACCCCACCGACCCGCACTCGCGGAAGTTCGGCGTCTACGAGGACGACCGGCCCGTCTTCGACTGGATCCGCAAGGACGCCCCCGGCACCCGCACCACGTTCGAGGCCCAGGTCATGGACTGGGCCGACGACGTGGCGTACTCCGTGCACGACGTGGAGGACGGCCTGCACGCCGGGCACGTCGACCCGAACTGCCTGCACGCCGAGCCGGAACGCCAGGCCGTCTTCGCCGTCGCCATCGGCCGGTACGTGCCCGCGGACACCGACCCCGCCGAGCTCGCCGAGGCCCTGGACCGGCTCCTCGACCAGGAGTGGTGGCCGCACGGCTACGACGGCTCGGCCGTCGCCCAGGCCCGCCTCAAGGACGCCACCAGCCAGCTCATCGGCCGGTTCTGCCTGGCCGCCGAGGGGGCGACCCGCGCCGCGTACGGCGGCGGACGGCTCACCCGCTACGCCGCCGAACTCGTCGTGCCGCGCGAGACCCGGATGGAGTGCGCGGTCCTCAAGGCCGTCGCCGACCGGTACGTCATGCAGCGCGCCGAGCAGGAGCGGCTGCGCGCCGACCAGCGCGTCGTCGTCGCCGAGCTGGCCGAGGCGCTGACGGCCCGCGCCCCCGACGGACTGGACCCGCAGTTCCGCGCCCTGTTCGACGCGGCCGGCGACGACCGCGCCCGCAAGCGCGTCGTCGTCGACCAGATCGCCAACCTGACGGACGCCTCGGCCCGCGCCCTGCACGCCCGCCTCAGCGGCCGGGCCTGAACCCGCCCCCGCCCGGGCACCCGGGCACCCGGGCACCCGAAAGTGACCCTGCGTGGCCTGATCGGGTCACCCCCCCTTCCCGCATCACGCTGCGTGCGGGACGCTCGTGGGGCGGCACCTTACGAGGAGGCATGAAGTGGTCGACGCGGATCAGACATTCGTCATCGTCGGAGGCGGGCTGGCCGGCGCCAAAGCGGCCGAGACGCTCCGCGCGGAGGGCTTCACCGGGCGGGTGATACTGATCTGCGACGAGCGCGACCACCCCTACGAGCGGCCGCCCCTGTCCAAGGGGTACGTCCTCGGCAAGGAGGAGCGCGACACCGTCTTCGTGCACGAGCCCGCCTGGTACGCGCGCAACGACATCGAGCTGCACCTCGGGCAGACCGTCGACGCCATCGACCGCACCGCGAAGACGGTCCGGTTCGGCGAGGACGGCACCGTCGTCCACTACGACAAGCTGCTGCTCGCGACCGGCGCCGAGCCCCGCCGCCTGGACATCCCCGGCACCGATCTGGCCGGCGTGCACCACCTGCGCCGGCTCGCGCACGCCGAGCGCCTCAAGGGCGTCCTGACCTCCCTCGGCCGGGACAACGGGCACCTCGTGATCGCCGGCGCCGGCTGGATCGGCCTGGAGATCGCGGCGGCTGCCCGCGAGTACGGGGCCGAGGTCACCGTGGTCGAGCACGGGCCGACCCCGCTGCACGGCGTGCTCGGCCCCGAGCTCGGCGCGGTCTTCGCCGACCTGCACCGCGAGCACGGCGTGCGGTTCCACTTCGGCCGGCGGCTGACGGAGATCGTCGGACAGGACGGCATGGTGCTGGCCGCCCGCACCGACGACGGCGAGGAGCACCCGGCGCACGACGTCCTCGCGGCCATCGGCGCCGCCCCGCGCACCGCCCTCGCCGAGGCCGCCGGCCTGGAGATCGCCGACGCCGCGCACGGCCGGGGCGTCGTGGTCGACGAACGGCTGCGCACCTCCGACCCCGACATCTACGCGGCCGGAGACGTGGCCTCCTTCCCGCACGCCCTGTTCGACACCCGGCTGCGGGTGGAGCACTGGGCCAACGCGCTCAACGGCGGCCCGGCAGCGGCCCGCGCGATGCTCGGCCGGGACGTCACCTACGACCGCGTGCCCTACTTCTTCTCCGACCAGTACGACCTGGGCATGGAGTACAGCGGATGGGCGCCCGCGGGGTCGTACGACCAGGTCGTGATCCGCGGGGACGCCGGCAAGCGCGAGTTCATCGCCTTCTGGGTGAAGGAGGGCCGGGTGCTCGCCGGGATGAACGTGAACGTGTGGGACGTGACCGAACCCATCCAGAAACTGATCCGCTCCAAGGCCCAGGTGGACACCGAGAACCTGGCGAACCCCCACATCCCACTCGAAGACCTCATCCCTTGAGTGTCCGACCGGCCCCGTAGAATTCACGCGTGGCAGGACGGATCAACGACGACGACGTGAAGGCGGTACGGGACGCGGTCCCGATCGACGCCGTCGTCTCCGAGTACCTCCAGCTGCGCAACGCCGGCGGCGGGAACCTGAAGGGGCTGTGCCCCTTCCACGACGAGAAGTCGCCGTCCTTCCAGGTCAGCCCCAGCAAGGGTCTCTTCCACTGCTTCGGCTGCCAGGAGGGCGGCGACACCATCACCTTCGTGATGAAGGTGGACCACCTCTCCTTCTCCGAGGCCGTCGAGCGCCTCGCCGCCCAGGCCGGCATCACCCTGCGCTACGAGGAGGGCGGCTACAACCCCTCCCACCAGCGCGGCGAGCGCATCCGCCTGGTCGAGGCCCACAAGATCGCCGCCGACTGGTACATGGAGCAGCTGGCGAACAGCCCGGAGGCCGACACCGGCCGCCAGTTCCTCGCCGAGCGCGGCTTCGACCAGGCCGCCGCCCAGCGCTTCTCCGTCGGCTACAGCCCGCAGGGCTGGGACCACCTCACGCGCTTCCTGCGCGGCAAGGGCTTCACCGACAAGGAGCTCGTCCTCTCCGGTCTGTCGCAGGAGGGCCGCCGCGGCCCCATCGACCGCTTCCGGGGCCGCCTGATGTGGCCGATCCGCGACATCGGCGGCGACGTCGTCGGCTTCGGCGCCCGCAAGCTCTACGAGGCGGACAACGGCCCGAAGTACCTGAACACCCCCGACACGGCGATCTACCGCAAGTCCCAGGTCCTGTACGGCATCGACCTCGCCAAGAAGGACATCGCGAAGGCGTCCCGCGCGGTCGTCGTCGAGGGCTACACCGACGTCATGGCCTGCCACCTCGCCGGGGTCACCACGGCCATCGCGACCTGCGGCACCGCCTTCGGCAACGACCACATCAAGATCCTGCGCCGGCTCCTGATGGACAACGGCTCGGCCCGCGTGATCTTCACCTTCGACGGCGACGCCGCCGGCCAGAAGGCGGCCCTGCGCGCCTTCGAGGACGACCAGAAGTTCGCCGCCGAGACCTACATCGCGATCGCCCCGGACGGCATGGACCCCTGCGAGCTGCGCCTCGCCAAGGGCGACGACGCCGTCGCCGACCTGGTCGAACCACGCACCCCGCTCTTCGAGTTCGCGCTGCGCCAGATCGTCGTCCGCTACGACCTGGACACCCCGGCGGGCCGCGCCGCCGCCCTGGACGAGGCCGCCCCGATCGTGGCCCGCATCAAGAACAGCGGCGCCCAGCACGAGGTCGCCGTCCAGCTCGCCGGCATGCTCGGCATCCTCGACACCCAGTTCGTGGTCAAGCGGGTCGCCCAGCTCGCCCGGTGGGCCCGCGAGCGCGGCGGCCGCGGCCCGGCCCCGTCGTCCCGCGGCCCGCAGCAGCCGTACGACGCCGCGCCCCGGCCCCGCGCCACCGGCCCGGCCCTCACCCTGCGCAACCCCGTCTACGCCACCGAACGCGAACTGCTGAAGCTCGCCCTCCAGCGCCCCGAGCTGGTCTCCCCGGCGTTCGACGCGTACGGCGTCGACGAGTTCACCGCCGCCCCCTACGCCGCCGTCCGCCAGGCGATCATGGACGCGGGCGGCGCGGAGTTCGGCATCCAGGACCCGCAGGAGTACCTGGTCCGCGTCCGCGACGCGGCCCCCGACGACCAGGTCCGCGCGATGGTCACCGAGCTCGCCGTCGAGGCGATCATGCGCAGGACCGTCGACGAGAACTACGCGGGCGAACAGCTCGTCACCGTCCGCCGCCGGGCCGTCGAGCGCCGGGTCCGTGACATCCAGAGCCAGCTGACCCGCCTCGGCGCGGGCGGCGACCCGGCCCAGCTCGCCGCCGTGCAGAACGAGCTGTGGGTGCTCCAGCAGTACGACCAGGCGCTACGCGCCCACGGGGCCGCCGCCCTCTGACCGGCCCGCGAAAGTCGGCGTCACCGCCCGGACCAGCCGGTCCACGAACGCCTGCTCGGCGTCGGCGTACTGCGGATACTCGGTGACGAAGTGCCGCCACTCGACGCACCGCAGCGCCTCCACCACATCGTCGAAGCCGACGTACTCCTGGTACGGGTAGGGCCACTCGCCCGAGAGCCGGAACACCTCGTGCAGCAGCTCGTACGGCAGCGGGTGCCGCTCGGCGAGCAGCACGGCGTCGTACAGGTCCTTGCCCTGCGCGTAGGCGTCGTTGATCAGCCACATCAGCTTCCAGGCCAACGACAGCGCGGGCGTGGCCGCCCGGACGACGGCGCCGCCCGGCAGCTCCACGGGCCCGGGCGGCTCGGGCAGCCGCTCGTTGAAGACGAAGTCGAGCTGGACGTGCCCCTCGGGCAGCCCCGGCGCGCTCCACGGCAGCACCATGCGGCGGCCCGGCACCCGCTCATAGGTCCAGATGTCCTCCACGGCGGCGCCCCCGGCCGACACCCGCACGCCGTCCCCGGACGCCTCCTCGGCCGCCCGCGCGATCCCCTCGAGCATCCGCGCGGTGCGCTCCTCCTCCATCCGCCAGGTCTCCGGCACGACGACGAAGTCCAGGTCACCGGGCTCCCGGGCGGCCTCGCCGAACCAGACGGACATCAGCACGCTGCCGCGCAGCACCAGGGCGTCGGCCCACTCCGACCCGGCGATCGCGCCGAGGACCAGGTCCAGGGCCCGGCGCCGGGCCGCCCGCCAGGCGTCCGTGCGGGCGGGGTCGGCGAACGCGGGGTCGGTGGCGCGGTAGGCGTTCTGATGCTGCTTCATGCTCGGGTCGAAGACCAGGCGCTGCGAGACGTCCTCGCCGGGCACCGTCCGCAGCGTCAGCGGCAGATCCTTGTCCCGCCGCGTGGCGTCGTCCAGCTCCTCCCGCGGCATCTCACGCCACAGCCCCCACTCCCGCCAGGACCCGCTCATCGCCGCCCCTCCCGCGTCATGACGCCCCCGGCACTCGCGCCGGAGGTCTCCTCGGCCCCTCCGCCGGCCCACCCGTCGATCCATCCGTCGTCCACGGACAGATCGCTGTCGTACAGCACGAACTCCCGCTCCACGTCCACCACGTCGAGCCCCGCCAGTTCGGCCAGCAGCCCCTCCAGGGCGCGTCCGGCTCCGGCCGCGTCCACCCCGCGGCACCGCTGCGTCACGAACCGCTCGTGCCGGGCGCCCACGACCCGGCGCGCGTTCCACGACAGATGCGCCCCGTACGGCACCACCCGGGCCGCCAGGGAGCCCAGGTCCGTGTCGGCGGGCAGCCGCAGCTTCACATGGTGCTCGAAGTACTGCCCGCCGCCGCACGGCCCGGCCGGCACCTCCGGCGCCCAGGGCGCCGACTCGATCTTGACGCGCACCGGGCTGAACCCGCCCGCCCGCAGCCGCGCCGCGACCTCCTCGGCGCCGGCCGCCGCCGCGGCCCACGAGGGCGCGCCGGTCAGCGTGAGCATCGGCTGCGACGGCACCCGGCCGCGGGCCAGTTCGATACAGGTCAGCTTCAGACCCGCGGCGGCCGCCCAGCGGCGCAGCCGCCCGGACCCGGCCGCGTCGGCGCAGGCCACCGTCACATGGGTCTCGTACAAGGATCCGGACACCGCCGCATCGTGTCAGACCCCGCCGCGCACGGGCATCCGGGTTTCCCCGCCGACATCACCCCGTGGTCACGGCCCGATCGCAAAAAGTCACCGCACGCCCCTCGTGGCGGCGATGTGTCGTACCCCACACTGGGGGCGGTGCCTGAGTCCTCGGAGCGCGGCCGGTCCGTCCCCCACGGATCCCACACCCCCGCGGTTCCGCTCATCGCGTACGGGACGGACAGCGGCGAGGCCGCCGACTCCGCCCTCGAAGCAGCGCTGCCGTACGCCTCGGCAGCGATCACCCTGGAGGTCGCCCCCGTGCAGACCCAGACCCTCGTCGAGACCGAGTCCCGTCCGGACGGCGCGGCGCCGGACGCGGACGACGACGTGCTCGCCGCGGTCCCCCCGCAGAACCGCGTCGCGCACCACCCGGAGTCGGAGCCGCAGGCTTCGCCCGAGCCGCCCGACCCGCCCGCGGAGGCGCTGGACGAGGCCACCGAGCCGGTCGAGGCGCCGCTCCCGGCCCGGGTCCGCCCCGACACCGCGGGCCCCACCTCCGACCTGTTCCGCCAGTACCTGCGGGAGATCGGGCGGATCCCGCTGCTCACCGCCGCCGAGGAGGTCGAGCTCGCCCGCCGGGTCGAGGCCGGCCTGTTCGCGGAGGAGAAGCTCGCCCGCACCCCCGACCTGGAGAGCCGGCTCGCCCAGGACCTGGACCGGCTGGTCGTCCTGGGCCGGATGGCCAAACGGCGGCTCATCGAGGCCAATCTGCGGCTCGTCGTGTCCGTCGCCAAACGGTACGTCGGACGCGGCCTGACCATGCTCGACCTCGTCCAGGAGGGCAACCTCGGACTGATCCGCGCCGTCGAGAAGTTCGACTACGCCCGCGGCTACAAGTTCTCCACGTACGCCACCTGGTGGATACGGCAGGCCATGTCCCGGGCCCTCGCCGACCAGGCCCGCACCATCCGTGTGCCCGTGCACGTCGTGGAGCTGATCAACCGGGTCGTCCGCGTGCAGCGCCGCATGCTCCAGGAACGCGGCTACGAGCCGACGCCGCAGGAGGTCGCCGCCCACCTCGACCTGCCCCCCGAGCGGGTCAGCGAGGTGCTGCGCCTCGCGCAGGAGCCCGTCTCCCTGCACGCCCCGGTGGGTGAGGAGGAGGACGTCGCCCTCGGCGACCTCATCGAGGACGGCGACGCCACCTCGCCGGTGGAGTCGGCGGCGTTCCTGCTGCTGCGCGAACACCTCGAGGCGGTGCTGTCGACGCTGGGGGAGCGCGAACGCAAGGTGGTGCAGCTGCGGTACGGGCTCGCGGACGGCCGCCCGCGCACCCTGGAGGAGATAGGCCGCATCTTCGGCGTGACCCGCGAACGCATCCGCCAGATCGAGTCCAAGACCCTCAACAAGCTGCGCGACCACGCCTTCGCGGACCAGCTGCGCGGCTATCTGGACTGAGCAGGGGCCGCTCACCCCGGGCGAGCGGCCCCCTGGAACCGTTCCTCAGTCCACCTCGGCCACGGCCTGCGCGAACTGCGCCTTGTACAGCCGCGCGTAGGCCCCGTCCGCCGCCAGCAGCTCGGCGTGCGCGCCCTGTTCGACGATCGCGCCGCTCTCCATGACGAGGATGGTGTCCGCGTCCCGGATCGTCGACAGCCGGTGCGCGATGACGAACGACGTCCGCCCGTGCGCCAGTTTGGCCATCGCCTTCTGGATCAGCACCTCGGTCCGGGTGTCGACGGACGACGTCGCCTCGTCCAGCACCAGGATGACCGGGTCCGACAGGAAGGCCCGCGCGATCGTGATGAGCTGCTTCTCGCCCGCGCTGACCCCCGACCCCTCGTCGTCGATCACCGTGTCGTACCCGTCGGGCAGCGTACGGATGAACCGGTCGGCGTGCGCAGCCCGCGCCGCCTCCTCGATCTCGCCCCGGGTGACGTCCCGGGCCGCCCCGTACGCGATGTTCTCCGCGATGGTGCCGCCGAACAGCCAGGTGTCCTGCAGCACCATGCCGATCCCGGAGCGCAGTTCGTCCCGGGACATCCGCGCGATGTCGACGCCGTCGAGCGTGATGCGCCCCGACGACACGTCGTAGAACCGCATCAGCAGGTTGACCAGGGTCGTCTTGCCGGCGCCGGTCGGGCCGACGATGGCGACCGTGTGCCCGGGCTCCACCGTCAGCGACAGGTCCTCGATCAGCGGCTTGTCCGGCTCGTACCGGAACGACACCTTCTCCAGCGCCACCCGGCCGCGCAGCTCCTCCGGCCGCACCCCCGCCACCGGGTCCGCCGACTGCTCCTCGGCGTCCAGCAGTTCGAAGATCCGCTCGGCGGACGCCACACCGGACTGCACGAGGTTCGCCATCGACGCGACCTGCGTCAGCGGCATCGAGAACTGCCGCGAGTACTGGATGAACGCCTGCACGTCACCGATGGACAGCGCGCCCGACGCGACCCGCAGCCCGCCGACCACCGCGACCAGCACATAGTTGAGGTTCGACACGAACAGCATCAGCGGCTGCATGATCCCGCTGTTGAACTGCGCCTTGAACCCGGCCTCGTACAGCGCCTCGTTCTGCTCGGCGAACTGCCGCGCGGACTCCTCCTGCCGGCCGAACACCTTGACCAGCGTGTGCCCGGTGTACATCTCCTCGACGTGCGCGTTCAGCTTGCCGGTCGTCCGCCACTGCTGCACGAAGTGCGGCTGCGAGCGCTTGCCCACGCGGGTGGCCACGACGAACGACAGCGGCACCGTCACCAGCGCGACCAGCGCCAGCAGCCACGACACCCAGAACATCACGGCCAGCACGCCGATGATGGTCAGCACCGAGTTGATCAGCTGCCCCATCGACTGCTGGAGCGTCTGCCCGATGTTGTCGATGTCGTTGGTCGCCCGCGACAGCACCTCGCCGCGCTGCCGCTTGTCGAAGTACGACAGCGGCAGCCGCGACAGCTTCGTCTGCACGTCCTCGCGCATCCGGTACATCGTCCGGTTCACGGCCCGGTTCACCAGCCGGGTCGCCACCGCCATCAGCAGACCCGCGGCGGCGAACACCGCGAGCGCGACCAGCAGGACGTCCCCCACGGCCGTGAAGTCGATGCCCTGACCCGGCGTGAAGTCGGTGCTGCGCAGCATGTCGGCGATCCGGCCGTCACCGCGCTCCCGCATCGCCGCGAGGACCTGTTCCTTGGACATCCCGGGCTCGAACTGCCGCCCGACGATGCCCGCGAAGACCAGGTCGGTGGCCCGGCCGAGGATCTTCGGCCCGGCGACCGACAGCCCCACGCTCACCACGACGCACACCAGCAGCGTCCAGATGGTCAGCCGCTCCGGCTTGAACCGGGCGACGAGCCTGCGGCCCGACACCTTGAAGTCCAGCGAACGCTGGTCGGGACCGCCGCCGGCCATCATTCGTCCCATGGGCCCGGCCATCAGGCGGCCTCCGCTTCCGTCAGCTGGGAGAGCACGATCTCCCGGTACGTCTCGTTGTCCGCCATCAGCTCGTGGTGCCGGCCGGTGCCGACGACCTGCCCCTCGTCGAGCACGACGATCCGGTCCGCGTCCCGGATCGTCGCCACCCGCTGGGCGACGATGACGACGGTCGCCTCGGCGGTCTCCCGCGACAGCGCCGAGCGCAGCGCGGCGTCCGTGGCGTAGTCGAGGGCGGAGAAGGAGTCGTCGAACAGGTAGATCTCCGGGCGCTGCACCAGCGTCCGCGCGATCGCGAGCCGCTGCCGCTGCCCGCCGGAGACGTTCGTGCCGCCCTGGGCGACCGGCGCGTCCAGCCCGCCCGCCAGCCGCTCCACGAACTCCCTGGCCTGCGCCACCTCCAGCGCGTGCCACAGCTCGTCGTCCGTGGCGTCCGGATTGCCGTAGCGCAGGTTCGTCGCCACCGTGCCCGCGAACAGGTACGGCTTCTGCGGGACCAGGCCGACCGTGCGGGCGAGGAGCCGCGGGTCGATGCCGCCCACGTCCTCGCCGTCGACGAGGACCTGCCCTTCCGTGGCGTCGAACAGGCGGGGGACGAGCCCCAGCAGGGTCGACTTGCCGCTGCCGGTCGAGCCGATCACCGCGGTCACCTCACCGGGCCGGGCCACCAGGTCGATCGACTTCAGCACCGGCTCCTCGGCACCGGGGTAGCGGAAGCCCGCGCCCCGGATCTCCAGATGCCCGTGCCGGCGCAGCTCGGTCACCGGCGCCTTCGGCGGGACCACGCTGGAGGAGGTGTCCAGGACCTCCTGGATGCGCTCGGCGCACACCTCGGCGCGCGGCACCATCATGAACATGAAGGTGGCCATCATCACGGACATCACGATCTGCATCAGATAGGCGAGGAACGCCGTCAGATCGCCGATCTGCATCCCACCGCTGTCGATCCGGTGGGCGCCGAACCAGACGACCGCGATGGACGACAGATTCACCACCGTCATGACGATCGGGAACATCAGCGCGAGCAGCCGGCCCGTGCCCAGCGCCATGTCGGTGAGCTCGGTGTTGGCCTTCCGGAACCGCTGCTGCTCGTACTCGTCGCGGACGAACGCGCGAATCACCCGGTTGCCGGTGATCTGCTCGCGCAGCACCCGGTTCACCGTGTCGAGCCGCACCTGCATGGCCCGGAACAGCGGCCGCAGCCGGCGCACGATCAGCGTCACGCAGATGCCGAGCACCGGCACCACCGCGACCAGCACCCCGGACAGCGGCACGTCCAGACCGAGCGCGAGCACGATCCCGCCGACGCACATGATGGGCGCCGAGACCATCAGCGTGAACGTCATCAGCGCCAGCATCTGCACCTGCTGGACGTCGTTCGTGGTCCGCGTGATCAGCGAGGGCGCGCCGAACTGGCCCACCTCGCGCGCCGAGAACGACTGCACCCGGTCGAAGACGGCGGCCCGCACGTCCCGCCCCAGCGCCGAGGCGGTGCGGGCGCCGTAGTACACGGCACCGACGTTGCACACGACCTGCGCCAGCGAGATGCCGATCATCAGCGCGCCGAAGGACATGATGTAGCCGGTGTCGCCGGTGACGACGCCCTTGTCGATGATGTCCGCGTTCAGGGTGGGCAGGTAGAGGGTGGCGCACGTCTGCAGGAACTGCAGCAGCACCAGCCAGCCGATGGGTTTTCGGTAGGGCCTGAGATAGGTCCGCAGGAGTCGTATGAGCACGCTGCTTCTCTCGGAGTGATCGGGTCGGCGACGGGGCGGTGGCTTGGTTGCCCCTGGCCCCTATCGTCCGACACTCCCGCGGCGTTACCTCAACCGATTAAGCCGTCGGCGGCGCTCCGTACGGCCATCCGGTGCGCCTTCCTACCGGCCTCTTACCTTCCGCTCACGTCCGGCCCTCCGGGGCGCCTACGGAACGCCCCGGGGTGCGTCTGCTCCCGCACCGACACGAACTGCTGGCGCACCGCCTGGCCCACGGCCAGTTCGTCGCCGGGCTCCAGCACCTGCCCCGCCGGGCCCTGCCAGATGGGCGGGGTCCGCGGGTCGAGGGTGCCCTGCGTGGCACCCAGCGCCCACGCCGCCTGCCGGGCCGCGCCGATCGCCGCGTAGTCGGCGGGCTGCGGGACCACGACCTGCGCCCCGAACAGCGACGGCGCCGCCGCCTGCACGGCCGGCAGCTCGGCGGCCGCCCCCAGCAGGAAGACCCGCCGCACCTCCACGCCCCGCCCGCGCAGCACGTCCAGCGCGTCGGCGAGCCCGCACAGCATGCCCTCGAACGCCGCCCGCGCCAGATGCTCCGGCTTCATCGACTCCCGGCGCAGCCCCGACAGCGTGCCCGCGGTGTGCGGCAGGCTCGGCGTCCGCTCACCCTCCAGATAGGGGAGCAGGACCAGGCCGTGGGCGCCCGGCGTCGACTTCATCGCGAGGTCGGACAGGCTCTCCAGGTCGGGCAGCGAGAGGAGTTCGGCGGTGCCGCGCAGCGTGCGCACCGCGTTGAGCGTGGTGACGACCGGCAGATGCATACCGGTCGCGTCGGCCAGGGAGGTGATGATCCCGGAGCCGTCCATGAGCGCCTCGGGGTGCACGGCCATCACGGACCCGGACGCGCCGAGCGAGACCACCGCGTCGCCCAGCCCGATACCGAGCCCGAACGCGGCGGCCATGGTCTCGCCGGTCCCCGCGGAGATCAGCAGCCCCTCCGGCGTCGTACCGGCCGCCTGGGAGGGGCCGATCACCTCGGGCAGCATGGCCGCGTGGCCCAGCGCCAGCTCCACCAGGTCGGAACGGTAGACACCGCCCGCCGCCGACCAGTACCCGGTGCTGGAGGCCCCGCCCCGGTCCGTGGTGCGCCGCACCGGCCGGCCGAGCAGCTGCCACACCAGCCAGTCGTGCGCCTGCAGCAGGACGGCGGTACGCGCCGCGTGCTCCGGCTCGGTCTTCGCGAGCCAGCGCAGCTTGGTGACCGGTTGCGCCGCCTGCGGCACGCACCCCACCGCCTGCGCCCACGCCTCGCGCCCGCCGAGCGCGTCGATCAGATCGGCCGCCGCGACCTGGGCCCGTTTGTCGCCGCCGACCATCGCGGGGCGCACCGTGTTGCCCTGCGCGTCCACCGGCACCAGCGCGTTCTGCTGCGCGGACACGCCGATGGCCTGCACGCCCTCCAGCAGTCCGCCGCCGGCGGCCTCACCGAGGGAGAGCAGCCACGCCTGCGGGTCGACGTCGGAGGGGCGCCCGCCGTCCGGCGACTCCACCGGGTGCGGGGCATACCCCTGCCTGAGCACGGCACCCGTGTCCGTGTCACAGACGACGATGCGAGTGAAATCGGGCGAACTGTCCAGCCCGGCGACTATCCCCATGGCCCAGATTGTGCCGCAGTATCGCGCCGGGCCGGGCCGGGGGCCGCTCAGGTGTTGCTGGTGCCCCAGTCGTCCTCGGCGCCTCCGTTGTGCGCGCTGCGTTCACGGAGGTTGCGGACGCGATCGGCGACGGACGCGGGAACGCGGTCCCCGACCTTGTCGCTGACCGTGTGGTACGCCTTGCCCGCGAAGACCCGGCCCTGCTGGGCCGCCGTCTCGGCGGTGTTGCGCACCGCGGGGTTGTGCGAGATCTCCCGGGCCGTCTTCTTCAGCTGCTCGTAGCGCTCGCGTCCGGCGCGAGTGCCGAGCACGTAACCGACGGCGAGTCCGACGACGAACGTGAGCCGGTAGCGCATGGCGGCCACCCTTCCCTTTGCGTAGGTCCCTGATACGGCGTCGGCGCCCCGGGGGGAACCGATTGGCGGAGCACCCCCCTGCTTGCGCTAATGTATGTGTCGCAGCGAGCGCACGCCCCCTGGCGAATACCCAGGTAGGTACGTTCGATGCAACGAGGCATTCCTCCGTAGCTCAATTGGCAGAGCAGCCGGCTGTTAACCGGCAGGTTACTGGTTCGAGTCCAGTCGGGGGAGCTCGGTCCTCCGTAGCTCAATTGGCAGAGCAGCCGGCTGTTAACCGGCAGGTTACTGGTTCGAGTCCAGTCGGGGGAGCATGCTGAACGAGGACCCCCGAAGGGGTCCTTTTTCATGTCTTCCCCTCTGCGGCGGGAACCGCGCAGGTCGGGGCGGTGTCCTTCAGGGCATGCGAAGTCGACCATGCGAAGCAGGAGATCGTATGAGCGGCTATGCTGCGGCAGACGGCGCGCACACATGTACGCGACACGCCGCTATGGGGCGGTAGCTCAGCCGGTTAGAGCAGCGGACTCATAATCCGTCGGCCGTGGGTTCGAGTCCCACCCGCCCCACCAGGCGCCACCCGTGCAGAAACGATGCGACCAGCCCGTTGCCGGGGAATCACTCGCAGACGATCTCGTCCCGCGGGTCGTAGTGCGTGCGGAACGGCTCCCGCTTCACCACCCGCCCGTCCTGGACGAAGACCCGCTGCACGGTGACGTCGAATCCCTCCAGTGGAGTCTGCGGGACGCACTGGTCGCCGCTCAGGACCTTCCGCTCCGGCTGCTTCACGTTGTCGCGCGGGCCCTTCACCGAGCCGATCTCGTCGTACTTGCGGGTGCCGAGGAACGAGACCGTCACCGAGTGGTCGGTGGACTCCGCCTGGATGTACAGGGCGTGCCCCGAGTCGTTGGTGAAGCGCAGGTCCAGGCTGCCCCAGGCGACCGTGGCCTCCCGGCCCTCCGGGTAGCGCTCGATGTAGAACGAGTGGGCGCCGTGCTCGACCGGCTTGACGCCCGCGAACCACAGCGCGTTGTAGACGGTCGTGGCGACGGCGGAGACACCGCCGCCGGGCGCCTTACGGAACTCGTCGTCGTAGATCATGATGCCGTCGACGAAGCCGTTCTCCGGAGTGCGTTCGCCGACCCTGCGGTTGAAGCTCCACGTCTCGCCGGGCATCACGACCGAGCCGTTGATCAGCTCCACCGCGCGGCCGATATTGCGGGTGCGGTAGGGCGCCGGCTCGAAGTTCACCGTGAACGACGACATCCGCTCGCGCAGCCCCAGCCGCTCCACGTTGGCCCGGGTCACCTTGGGCTCGCTCACGCGCGTGGCGATCTCGCCGCTGCGCGCGGCGCCCCGCCGGGTCAGCAGCGGCAGCACGGCCTTGCCCAGCGCCTTGTCGGTGACCTCGTGGCCCGCGTGGCCGTCCTCGGCGACCCCGACCCGGTCGCCGACCAGGCGCAGCTCGGCGTCGGCGGCCCGGGTGGGCAGGGCGGACAGCGGCCTGGCCACGGCCGGGTCGGCGCGCAGCCCCGCCGCGTCCAGCTTCGGCTCGAGCCGGCCCTCGGCGTCCGGGCGCATCGTCAGATAGCGGCCGAGGACGGGCTGCTCGACGGTGAAGCGGTGCCCGGCCGCGGTGAGGGTGACGGGCGCCGACATGGCCGGACGGGCGAACTCGCGCACCGCCCGGTCCAGCTCGCGCTCCGTCACCTTCGGCGCGGTCGGGCGGGCCGGGAGCGCGGTGACGGCATGGGCGTCGCCGCGCTGGAAGGCGTCCCGCAGCGGGGCGACCGCCGCGTCCGTGTCCAGGGCGTACCCCGGGTGCGGGGCGACCGTGCGGACCTCGCCGTTCCCGAATGTGACGGCACCCTCGCGGACCTTCTGGTCGGCGTCCCGTGCGACCTTCCTCAGCTCGGCGTGGGCCTTGTCCTCGTCGACGCTCACCGACGGCTCGACCGGGCCGCCCGAGCGGAACAGGCCGCCGATCACGGTGAACGGGTCGAGGGCGCCGCTGCGGCTCGCCCGGTCGACGGTCCGCTCGTGGTCGAAGGTGATGCCCAGCCGGCGGGGGTCGACGGTGCCCTCGCGGTCGCCGACCGTCACCCGGAGCTTGCGGGCGGCGGCCGGGGCGAGACGGTCGTCCAGCCTGTGCACGGCCTCGGCGCGGCTCAGGCCGCCGATGTCCACGCCCCGCACGGTCGTCCCGTCCTCTATGTCCCCGCCGGCCGCGAGGAGCCCCGCGAGATACAGGCCGCCGAGGCCCACGGCCAGGGTGCCGCCGGCCAGGACGTAGGGGCGGGCGGAGGCCGCGCGGGACGACGGGCCCTTTCGCAGTGATGAGGGGGCGCGCAGGCGCATGGGTCTCCCGGGCGGACGGATCGGCTGGACGGAGCGTCGCTCGATGCGGCGCTGTGCGCGAAGGCAAACACATCCAGCTAGCCATAAGCGGATGAAAACGCCTATGTCGAACACCACGTATGGTCCGGATCACGCCTGCGCCGTAGCCGTACGGCCCCGTGAACACGCCCCTCACGCCGTGCGCGGAGTGATCCGACTCACGTCCCCGTCCGGGCCTTCTCGGACCGCTGCGGCTCGGCGTCCCCGGCCGCCGCGAGCGCCCTGTTGCGGCGCACGGACGCCAGGAAGGACGAGGCGATCAGGACCACGCCGACCAGGCCCGTGATCACCTCGTTGATCTCGTACCGGATGGTGACCAGCAGGATCACGGCGAGGGCGCCGATGGCGTAGTGGGCGCCGTGCTCCAGGTAGACGTAGTCGTCGAGGGTGCCCTGGCGGACCAGGTAGACCGTGAGGGACCGGACGTAGAGGGCGCCGATGCCCAGGCCGAGCGCCATCCAGAAGATGTGGTTGGTGATGGCGAAGGCGCCGATCACCCCGTCGAAGGAGAACGACGCGTCCAGGACCTCCAGATAGAGGAAGAGGAAGAACGCCGCCTTGCCGGCGAGGGCGGCCACCGGCCGTCCGCCCCCGGTCCGGGCCCGCTGCTCCTCCTCCTCGTGCTCGCGTTCCTCCTCCGCCTCCAGACGGTTCTCGAAGTGCGAGGACAGACCGCCCACGGCGAGATAGGTGATCAGCCCGGCGACCCCGGCGAGCAGGACCGTGGCCGCCTTGTCCGCGTGGCCCCCGCTGACGTGCGCGTGCCCGGCGACCGTCATGGCCGCGACCAGCAGCACGATCAGCGCCACGCAGGGCGCCAGCAGGTCGATCCGCCCGAGCCGGGCCAGCGGGCGCTCCAGCCGGGACAGCCAGGTGATCTCCCGCTCCTCCAGGATGAACTCCAGGAAGATCATCAGCAGGAACATGCCGCCGAACGCGGCGATCGCCGGATGCGCGTCGGTGACGAGGGCCTCGTAGCGGTCCGGATCGTCCAACGCCAGCCGTACGGCCTCGGCGGGCCCGACCCGGGCGCTGATGGCGACGATCACGACCGGGAACACCAGCCGCATGCCGAACACGGCGATCAGCACGCCGACGGTCAGGAAGATCCGCTGCCAGAAGGCGTTCATCCGCTTCAGGATCCCGGCGTTGACGACCGCGTTGTCGAAGGACAGCGAGATCTCCAGCACGGACAGGATCAGCACGACCCCGAACGCCTCCCAGCCCCACAGCCACGCCGCGAGGACGAGGCCGATCACCGTGACGCCCATCGACCAGCCGAAGGTCTTCAGCAGCATCGCTCTCCAGGGGGTCGGGCGGCGCTCGGCGCGCGCGGCGGACGGACGACGGCCCCACCAGTACCAGGGGGATCACGGTGTAAACCGGGCCGGGCGGGCTCAGGGGCGTTCCCAGGCCCCTCCCGTCGTGCGGTCGGCCGGGCCGGCCAGCGCGACGATGTCGTCGGAGGCGACGTCGTGCAGCCGCAGCGCCAGGTCCTCCAGGGCGCGGCAGGCGGCCAGCTCGTCGCCGATCTCGGGGACGCTGCGGTCCACGGGATTGCGGTGGGCCGTGCCCCGGCCGGTGACGGTCGACGTGTCCGGGGTCGTCAGCACGGCTTCGGCGAGGGTGTCGTCGCCGTCCTCGGTGATGTGGATGCGGACGGTCCAGTTCTTGTCATCCATCGCGATCACTTCCGTGGGAAGAGGTCCCTACGCACGAGCGTGCGCCTGTTCCCCCGGCCGGGTCCACTCCGCCTTCCCCCGGGGGCCGTCTCCACCCACGGGAGCACATCCGCTCCAACCACTCCCTCCACGGAGGCATGACAACTGCCTGCGTGGGCACGATGTGCCGAAAGGTTGCGAAGAGAAGACTGGTCGCAACGGACCCGACGGACCAGGAGGGCGCCATGAAGGGCCAGACGTACGTACGCGTTCGGGTCACCCGCCGGCCGGCCGCTCCCCGTGACACGCGGGGCGAGATCGACCGGCGCACTCCCTCGGGCCGGATCCTTCCCTACTGACCGGCTCGGGCTCAGGTCGCCGGGTCCAGCTCCAGCGGCTCGATCCGGCCCTCCAGCATGGTGCCGAGGCCCTGTACGGCGCAGACGTCGGGCCGTTCGGCGATGTGCACCGGCATGCTGGTGGCCTGCCGCAGCATCTCGTCGAAACCGGGGAGCAGGGCGCTGCCGCCGACCATCATGATCCCGCGGTCGGCGAGGTCGGCGACCAGGTCGGGCGGGCAGTCGCGCAGCACCTTGCCGATGCTGTCGAGGACGGCGGTGAGCGGTGTCTGGATGGCGTCCCGCACGGCCGCGGTGTCGACCCGCACGGACCGGGCGAGCCCGGTGCAGACGTCCCGGCCATGGATCTCCGTGGACGCGGGGCCCTGCGCGGTGAGCCCGTTGCCGGACAGCGCGAGCTGGAGCGGCCGTACGTTCTGACTGGGCAGCATCAGTTCGTGCTGGTGCCGCAGGTGCTGCACGATCGCGTGGTCCACGGCCTCGCCGCCGACCCGGATCCGTTCGGCCGTCACGATGTTGCCCAGCGACAGCACGGCCACCTCGGTCGCGGCGGCCCCGCACACCATGATCATGCTGGCCTCGGGCTGCTCCACGGGCAGTCCGCAGCCGACGGCGGCGGCGATCAGGGTGTCCACCAGCTCCACCCGGCGGGCGCCGAGGCCGACCAGCGTCTCGATGGCGGCGCGCTGGGCGAGCGGATCGGCGTCGTGCGGGGTGCACACGGCGGCCCGCAGGAAGGGCCTGCGGCGCAGACCGCGGCGCATCTTGTCGCCCAGGAGGTGCCGCAGCATGCGCTGCGCCATCTCGATGTCGACGACGGTGCCTCCCGAGACGGGCCGCACGACGCGGATGTAGTCCGGGGTGCGGCCGGTCATCCGCTCCGCGAACTCGCCGACCGCGATGAGCGCGCCGGTACGGGTGTTGACGGCGGCGGCGGACGGCTGGTCGACGACGAGCCCCGCGCCCTTCACATAGACGCGGGTCCTGGCCGCCCCCAGATCGACGGCGAAGTGGCAGCGTCGCAGCTGCTCCAGCGTGGCGGTCATGGCGGTCCTCCCGAGAGCGCAGACCATGGGTCCGCCGGGTGGGTGGCGGGCCTCGCGTGGGGTGCGTGGTCGTGGTGTCGCGAGACCGTGCGTGGAGCGGCCTCCCTCGCATCGTGCGCGCCGCCGGGTGCCGGTCGCCTTCTGGAGGGGGCCGGGCGGGGTGCCGCTGAATGGGGGGTTCTGTCCCTGAGGGGGCGTCAGGGAGCGTGTCGGAGCGAGGGGAGCGGGGCCGGTTCGGGTACGGCCACCGCGTCCCCCGAGGCACGTCACTCGCCTTCGACGACGCCCCGGATCAGCCCCGCCTCGGCGAGGTCCTGCGGGCGCAGACGCAGCTGGTCCGCCGTCGCGTCCACCTCGTGCGGGCCGCGCTTGAGGATGGCCGCCGCGAGCTCCGGCGCGATCACCGAGAAGTAGCTGTCCGGTGTGGCCCAGGTGTTGCCCGGTGCCGCGAGGGCGAGCGCGCCGCCGGAGCCGCCCTCGCCGATCAGCAGGGTCGTCACCGGGGTGCGGGCGGACGCCAGCACCGTGAAGAGGTCCGCGATGGCGGCGCCGACGCCCGCGCGCTCCGCCTCCGCGTCGTTCGCGGCGCCCGGCGTGTCCACCAGGGTGAGCACCGGGATGCCGAGCCGGTCGGCGAGCCGGATCAGCCGGGCGGCGGTGCGGTACCCGGCGGGCCGGGTGGCCGTCCCGGTCTGCGCGGCGTACGCGACCGTCCGGCCGCCGTGCTCGCCGAAGCCGCACAGCATGCCCTCGGGGTCCGCGCCGCCGCACCGGTCGCCGCTGAGGGTGACGCGGTGCGTGAAGTAGGCGTCCAGATAGCGTGCCGCGCCCGGGCGTTCGGGCGCACGGGCGCGCCGCACCGCGTCCCGGCCGGAGACCGGCGCCCCGGTGTCACCGCCGAGCGCGCGCGGCGGGGGTGCCGCCTCGCCGGAGGGTGCCGTCAGCAGCCGCAGCCAGCGGCCCAGTTCATGGCGCAGCCGGCCGGGCCGGACCAGCGCGTCCACCGCGCCGGACGCCAGCTGGGCCTCGGCCGTGTAGGCGGCCGGGTCCGCGTCCTGCGGGCGGACCCGGGAACCGGCGAAGCCGACCTGGGCGCCGGGCAGCGCGAGCGTCACGTCGGCGCCCGCGCCCAGCGTCGCCCAGCCGCCGCCGGTCGTCGGGTCCCGCAGCACCGCGATCTGCGCCAGCCCTGCCTCCCGGGTGAGCGCCGACTGCCGTGCCACCCGCTGGAGCTGGGTGAGGGCGAGCATGCCCTCCTGCATCCGGCTGCCGCCCGTCGCCACCAGCGGCACCACCGGCAGGCGGTGGGCGCGGGCGTGCCGGTACGCCGCCTCCAGCCGGTCGCCGGTGCGCACGCCGAGCGAGCCGCCGAGATAGCCGAACTCGAAGGCGATCAGCACCACGCGGGTGCCCTCGACGCTGCCGGTGCCGCACACCACGGACTCCTGCTCACCGGTGCGGGCTCCGGCCAGGGCGCGGGCGTCGCCGTAGCCCCGCCAGTCCAGCGGGCCGTCGGGGCGGTCGCCGGGCGGCGGGCCGTCGAGGCGCAGTTCGGTGAAGTCCCCGGCCACCAGCGAGATGACCTGGCGGGCCGTCAGGCGTTCCGTCATGCGCCCAGCGCCCGCTTCATGATCTTCCCCATGTCGTTGCGGGGCAGGACGTCGAGGTACCGCACCCGGCGCGGGCGCTTGTGCGGGGCGAGCCGCCCGGCGACATGGTCCGCGAGTTCCTCCGCCGACGGGGGCGCCTGCGGGTCCGCCGGGACCACCCAGGCCACGATCCGCTCGCCGAGGTCCGCGTCCGGCTCCCCGGTGACCGCCGCCTCCCGCACCCCGGGGTGCTCCAGCAGGGCGTTCTCGATCTCCCCGGCGCCGATCTTGTACCCGCCGCTCTTGATCAGGTCGGTGGCCTTGCGGCCGACGATGCGCACGTACCCGTCCGGCTCGCGCACCGCCATGTCACCGGTGCGGAACCAGCCGTCCGCCGTGAAGGCGTCCCGGGTGGCGTCGGGCCGGTTCAGGTACGCGGTGAACAGGTTCGGGCCGCGCACCTGGATCTCGCCGACGCTCTCACCGTCGTACGACGTCAGCGGGGTGCCGTCCTCCTCGACCAGCCGCAGCTCCACCCCGGGCAGCGGGACGCCGACCGTGCCGGCGCGGCGCTCGCCGTCGGCGCGGACGCTGGTGTTCATCAGCGTCTCCGTCATGCCGTACCGCTCGACGACCCGCTGCCCGGTCGCGGCGGTGATCCGCTCGTGGTCGTGGACGGGCAGCGCCGCCGAACCGGAGACGAGCAGACGGGCCTTGCCCAGCGCCTGCGCCAGGCCCGGATCGTCCGGCAGGGCCTGCGCGATCCGGTGGTACATCGTCGGCACCCCGAACAGCATGGTCGCGCCGTCGTGCAGCTCCCGCGCGACCCCCTCGGTGCCGAACCGGCCGAGGTGGCGCAGCGAGCCGCCGCGGCGCAGCGGGCCGAGCACGCCGAGGACGAGACCGTGCACATGGAACAGCGGCAGCCCGTGCACGAGGACGTCCTTGCCGGTCCACGCCCAGGCGTCCGCGAGCGCGTCCAGGGTGTGCGCGACGGCCCGGCGGGGGATCACGGCGCCCTTGGGCGGGCCGGTGGTGCCGGACGTGTAGACGATCAGCGCCGCCGCCTCGTCGGGCACCTCGGCGCCGGGGAGCGGACCGGCGGCGCGTACGTCCACGTCGACGCGCTCCAGAGCGGCCGGCGCGGCGGGCAGTTCGTCGCCCGGGGCGGCGAGCACCGCCGAAGGCGCGCTGTCGGACAGGATGTGCCCCAGCTCCCGGTCCCCGGACCTCGGGTTGAGCGGGACGGCGGCGACCCCCGCCTCCAGCGCCGCCACCACCGCCACGGCGGTCTCCAGCGCGGGCGTCGCCCAGACCGCGACGCGGCCCGCGCCGCGGATCCGCGCGGCGAGGGCACCGGCCGCGGCACCCAGCTCGCCGTAGGTCAGGGCACGGTCGCCGAACCGCAGGGCGGCCCGCCCCGCCGGGGCGTCCACGAGGGCCGGGAAGAGAGAGGACACGCGTCGTACTCCTTGACTGCTCGACGGGGACGGCAGACCGGCCGTCCGAAGGACACCGCGGGCATCACGGCCACCACGATTCCTCCGTACACCATCTGCCGCCGGAAGAAACGCTCCCGGTCCGCGCCGGGCGCGCAGGCCGGGAGGGGGGACCGGCACGCCGACAAGGTCAGCCCTGGTCCCGGCGCCGCACCCCCACCAGCGCCGCCAGATCCCCGGCGAGCGGCAACTCCACCGTGTCCAGGGCCGGGTGCCGCAGCCAGTGCATCCGGGGCCGGTCCACCTCACCGGCGTACCGCGGGGGCCAGCCGGTGGCCGGGGTGAAGTCGTCGACGACGACCCGGCCGCCCGGCACGAGCAGCCGGGCCGGGTCGGCCGCGTCGTCGGCGCCGCCCTTGGCGGCACCGCCCCCGTCGAGCACCAGCAGGTCGTACCGCCCCCGCTCCGCGATCCGCCGCCAGTCGCCGTGCAGGACCTCCACCTCGGGCCGGCCGGCGAACACCTCGGCGGCGAGCCGGGCGCGCTCCGCGTCCCGCTCCACACCGACCAGCCGCACCCCCGGCCGGGCGCCCTCGGCCAGCCAGGCCAGGCCCACCCCGCAGCCCGTGCCCGTCTCACCGATCAGCCGCCCGGCGCCACCCGCGAGCGCGTACAGCAGCCGGCCCTGCTCCGGGCGGCAGGAGTGGACGAACCCATGGGCACGGGCCACGGCGAGGGCGCGCTCCACCAGCGGTGGGAGCTGAACTTCCATGGCGTAGGCGTCCGTTCCGGCGAGCGACATGGCACCGATCCTGCCGTACCGGCCGCCCGCCGGGGCGCGATCAGGCCGCGCGGTCGACCACGTCCGCCACCACACAGCTGACGTTGTCCGGGCCGCCGGCCCCGTTCGCCGCCTCGATCAGGGCCCGTACGGTGTCGTCGGGGCCCCCGGCGGAGGCGAGCAGTGCGCGGATACGGGCGTCGGGGACGGCGGTGGTCAGGCCGTCCGAACAGACCAGGTAGCGGTCGCCGGGCTGCGCGTCCTGGAGCCGCAGATCCGGTTGGGTGCCGCAGGACAGGGCCTTCACCAGCAGCGACCGCTGCGGATGCGCGACGGCCTCCTCCGGCGTCAGCCGGCCCTCGTCGATCAGCGACTGCACCATCGTGTGGTCCTCGGTGATACGGAACAGGGCCCCGTCGCGCAGCACGTACGCGCGGCTGTCCCCGATGTGCACCAGCGCCAGCCGCGAACCCGTCCACAGCAGGGCCGTCAGCGTCGTCCCCGCCTCCTCGCCGCCGTCGGCCGCGTCCCGGACCGCCTCCGTGGCACCCCGGACCGCCTCCTCCAGCACGTTCAGCACGTTCCCCGCCGGGAGTTCGTCCGTGTCCAGGACGCGCAGCGCCTCCACGGCGGCGGCGCTCGCGGGCGCGCCCGCCGGGCCGAACCCGTCGGCCACCGCGAGCAGCCGGCCGCCCGCGTAGGCGGTGTCCTGGTTGGCGGGTCGGACCAGGCCCCGGTCCGATCGAGCGCTGTGACGCAGCTCCAGCATGGTGTCGTCCTTCCTCGGTTCCGTCAGCAGATGTCCGACGAGGAACCCGGCGAGATCGCGCCGCGCGGCCGTCTCCGCCTCGACCCGCGCCCAGTAGGCGCGGATCTCCCGGGCGGCGGCGGCCGGGGGCAGCGCGCACACCTCGCGGATGCGGGCCAGCGGCATCCCCAGCCGGCGCAGCCACGCCACCAGCCGGGCCTGCTCCAACTGGCCCACCGCGTAGTAGCGGTAGCCGGTGTCCGGGTCGACCCGGCGCGGTCGCAGCAGCCGCAGTTCGTCGTAGAGCCGCAGGGCCTTGGGCGACAGCCGGCAGGCCCGCGCGAAGGCCCCGATCGTCAGCTCGTCCTCGCGCATCCGGTTCCCCCTTCGTCGTTCGCACCGATGCTGTGGCCTCCCCGAAGGGGAAGGTCAAGCGGCCCGTCCCGGTTCCCTCCGGCGCGCTTGCTAGCCTGCGCATCGCAACGTCCCCTCAGCCCGGAGGAACTCGTCGTGCCGCCCCGCATAGCCCTGGTCACCTGCCGTCCCCGGCCCGACGTCAGCGAGGACCGGGACCTGCCGGTGCTGGTGTGGGCCCTGCGCGAGGCGGGGGCCGGCGCCGACGCCGTGTTCTGGGACGACGAGGGCGTCGACTGGGGCGCCTACGACCTCGCGGTGATCCGCTCCACATGGGACTACAGCTGGCGGGCCGCCGAGTTCCTGGACTGGGCCGAGCGGTGCGGCGCGGCGACCCGGCTCGCCAACCCGGCGGCCGTGGTGCGCTGGAACGCCGACAAGCGCTACCTCGGCGATCTCGCGGCGGCCGGCGTCCCCGTCGTCCCCACCCGTTACGTCGCCCCCGGTGACACCCCCGGCCTGCCCGACGGGCACGAGTTCGTCGTGAAGCCCACGTCCGGCGCGGGCGCCCGGTTCGCCGCGCGGTACGCGCCGCACGAGCACGGCACCGCGCTGCGGCAGCTCGCCCGGATGCACGCCGACGGCCTCACCGCGATGGTCCAGCCCTATGTGCGGGCCATCGACACCGGCGGTGAGCGGGCCCTGCAGTACTACGGCGGGCGCCTGCTGCACGCCAGCCGCAAGGGAGCCGTCCTCACCTCCGGCACCCCCTACGACCAGCGCAAGGTCGCCCACCCCGGCCTCGGACCCTGGACGCCCACCCCGGCCGAGCTCTCCGTCGCCGAGCGCGCCCTGGCGGCCGTACCGGACGCGGCCGGGCTGCTGTACGCGCGCGTGGACCTCGTCGACGGGGACGACGGGCGGCCCCGGGTGATGGAACTCGAACTCGTCGAGCCGAACCTCTTCCTGTCCGTGCACCCCGCCTCGGTGCCCCGGGTGACCGAGGCGATCCTCGCCGCCGCCGGCTAGGGCCTCTCGTTTGGATCATGCCGGGCTCGCGGGGTCCGGCACCGCACCTCGCCGCGTTGTCGTCGGTTGCCATGGCTCCGCCATGGCGCCCTCCTCCGCCTTGCGATGCACGGCACCAGACCCCGCTCCCTGATCCGGCCTGATCCAAACGAAAGACCCTAGTCGGCCACCGCCACCCTTTGCAGCAGCCCCCAGGTGAACTCGGCGGCCGCCTCCCGCCGCACCCCCGAGCCGTCCGGTGCCGTGAACGACAGGCCCCAGCGGGTCGGGGCGCTGCCCTCCAGCGGGCGGGCCGGCGCGAAGGCGCGGGCCGCCTCGTCGACCGTGCAGGACCAGGGCGTCAGATCGTCCAGGGTGCGCAGCACCGGCGCCGGGACGTCCGGGGCGCGCACCAGCCACTCGTTCCACACCGCGCCGCCCGGTGCGAGCAGCACCTCGAAGCGCAGCGTCGGCCACAGCGGCACCGGCCACCGCCACGCCTCGCAGTCCAGGTCCCCGACCCTGCGGGACACCACCGACTCGGGCGCGCCCAGCACCGAGCGGTAGCGGGCGGCGGAGCCGCGCGCCCGGGGTGAGCGGACCATCGCCTGCCAGCGCTTGTTCGCCTCGCGCATGTCGGCCAGGGACACCCCCAGCTCACGTCGGGCGTCCTCGACCAGACCGGGGTTGTGGTCGGCCATCCGGCGCAGCAGGACGAGCTGGAAGTGCAGGGGGGTGAACGGACCGGCGGCGTGCGGTCCGCCGGCGGGGCGCTTTCCGGAGGGCATGGGACCCATGCTCGCGCACCGGGCCGCCGGGACGGCGGCCGTCCGGCAGGAACAGCACCGAGTCGACGCAGCGGGGCCCGCGGCAACGCCCCGATGGCTGCCCCGTCAGGCGGCCTGGCGGACCCGTCGCCCCGTGGCCGACCGGGCGCGGGCCGCCTCCTCGCGCTGCCGGCGCCCGCGCCGGGTGAGGCCCCAGGGCTTCAGCACCGAGATCACCGTCATGAAGACGTACGCGGACAGGGACACCACCGGGCCCATCAGGACGTCCTGCGTGTCCGGCAGCGGCCCGCCCGCGGCGACCTCCGCGACGGCGGCGTTCACGGCGGGCCGCAGGACGAGGGCGGTGGCCGCGGTGGTGGCCAGGGTCAGCCAGAACTTCGTGTACACCCAGCGGTGCCGGGCCAGCCCCCAGTGCGTGCCCAGCGACAGCACGAGCCCGCTGACCAGGGTGAGCACGGCGAGCGGCAGCAGCAGCCAGTCGGCGAACAGCTTCATGGCCCGCACGGACGCCTCCACGGCCGCCGCGGACCCGGTGGTCGCCGCGGTGGTCCCGAGCGCCAGCAGTCCGAGCGTGAGCCCGAGCCAGCCGGCGGAGGCGATGACATGGACGACGAGGAGGCCCCGGCGGGCCGGGCGGCTCAGCCTCGTGGCGGTGGGGGAAGCGGTGGACGACATGGGCACCACGGTGCCGCGGACCGGCCCCGGCGGCGTCTGACGGCGGGAGTAACCCGGCGTACGGGCGAGGGAGTAGGCGCGCGGCCATTGCCGGGGTGAAGGGCTCCGACTAGCCTGTGTTCGTCATTCCGATCGGCTGTTGAAATATCGAACGCAGCCTCTTCGACACCCAAGGAGGAGGCCGGACGTGGGACGCCTCGTACCTGCCGTGACCCGGGCTCTGGACATCCTCGAGCTCTTCCTCGACGGGGACGGCACGCTCTCCGCCCCCGACATCGTGCGCCGGCTCCAGCTGCCGCGCACCACCGTGCACGAGCTCGTCACCACCCTCGCCGCCCGGTCGTACATCGTGCAGGTGCCGGGCCAGCCGGGCCGGTACCGGCTGGGCGTACGGCCGTACCAGCTCGGCAGCCGGTACGCCGAGCAGCTCGACCTCGCCGCCGAGGGCCAGCAGGTCGCCCGGTCCGTCGCCGAGACCTGCGACGAGACCGTGCACGTGGCCATCCTGGAGGGCACCGACGTCATCTACATCGCCAAGGTCGACTCGACGCACGCCGTGCGCATGGTGTCCGCCGCCGGGCGCAGGCTGCCCGCCCACTGCACATCGGTCGGCAAGATGCTGCTCGCCTCCCTCCCCGAGGCGGAGCTCGCCTCCCGCCTCCCCGACGGCGCCGGACTCGCCGCGATGACACCGAACAGCATCACCGACCCGGCCGCGCTGCGCGAGGCCCTCGCCGGGATCCGCGAGCGGCAGATCGCCGTCGAGAACCGCGAGTCCAACCCGGACGTCTCCTGTGTGGCCGCGCCCGTACGGGACCGCACCGGGCAGGTCGTCGCCGCCCTGTCCATCTCCGTCCCCATGATCCGCTGGAGCGAGGAGCGCCGCGCCGAGCTGGAACAACTCGCCGTGAAGGGTGCCGCCGAGCTGTCGGAGCGCCTCGGCCACCGGGGTGCGGCATGAGCGCGGCGTACGAGGTGGCGGTGCGGGCGGAGGCCCGGCTGGGCGAGGGGCCGACCTGGGACCCCGCGGGCGGCCGCCTGCTGTGGATCGACATCCTGAACTCCCGTCTCCACACCTACGACCCCGTCTCCGGGCACCGCTCCGTGCGGACCGCCCCGCAGCACATCGGCGCCGTCAAGCCCCGCAAGGGCGGCGGACTCGTGCTGAACCTGAGGGACGGCGTGGGACTGCTGGACCCGGACGGCGGCTTCCGCTGGCTGCACCACGAACCGGTACCGGGCCGCCGCGCCAACGACGCCGCCGTCGCCCCCGACGGCTCGCTGTGGGCCGGCACCATGCGCTACGACGAGGCACCCGGCGGCGGCACCCTGTCCCGCATCACCGGGGACGGCACGGCGGAGGTCGTCCTCGACGACGTGACGGTGAGCAACGGCACCGGCTGGAGCCCCGACGGACGGCTCCTGTACTACATCGACACGCCGACCCGCCGGGTGGACGTCTTCGACCACGACGGCGGCCGGGTGACGAACCGGCGGACCTTCGCCGAGATCGAGGACGGCGCCGGATACCCGGACGGGCTGACCGTCGACGCCGAGGGCGCCGTCTGGGTGGCCCTGTGGGACGGCTCCGCGGTCCGCCGGTACACCCCCGACGGGGCGCTGGACCGGGTGATCGCCTTCCCGGTGCCCCGTGTGACGGCCTGCGCGTTCGGCGGGCCCGGCCTGACCGACCTGTACGTCACCACGGCCCGGGTCGGACTGGACACGCCCCCGCCCCTGGCCGGCTCCCTGTTCGTGGTGCCGGGCGCGGGCAAGGGGCAGGCGCAGCCGGCCTTCGCCGGATAGCGCCCAGGCCGTGTCCGCGAAGTCCCGCCCTTGGCGGACACGACCTAGGAGAGCCCCGCGTTCTTCCTCTCCTCGGCGGTCAGCGGCGGCCCGGTGAGCCGGGGCTTCAACGGCCCCACCGCCGCCGCCAGCAGCACCGAGGGGCCCAGCAGCACCTCCGCCCGCCGCTCCAGCGACGTCACGTCGGTGACGCGGCGGGCGATGCGCCCGTTGCCGGTGGCCGTGTGCATCAGCCGGTCCACGTACCCCGCCACCAGCCGGTCCCGCAGGGTCGGCCCGGTCTCGGTGGCGCCCGGGTAGAAGACGTCCTGGCCGATCGCCAGGTCCCAGGCCGCCCCGACCGGCCGCGCCACGGCCTTCTGGATCCGCCGGGCCAGCCCGGCCGCGCCCCAGCCGTACCGCCGGACCGTCTCACGCAGGATCAGCGCGCTCTGCGCCCCGACCGCCAGCCCGTGCCCGTACACCGGGTTGTACGCGGCCAGCGCGTCACCGAGGACCGTGAAGTTCTCCGGCCAGGCCGGCATCCGCTCGTAGTAGTGACGGCGGTTGGCGGTCGTACGGGTGAAGGACACACCGGACAGCGGCTCGGCCCGCGCGAGCAGGTCGCCGATGACCGGGTGCCGCAGTTCCTCTCGGGCGAACCGGACGAAGTCGTCGTCGGCGGAGCCCGGTTCACCGCCGCGCGTGCCGCTGAGCGTGACGAGCCAGCGGCCGTTCTCGATGGGCAGCAGCACCCCCGCCCGGCCGGGGCCGCCCGCGCGCGGGTCGGCCTGCACGTTCACCACCGGGAAGCCGTCCCGGGCCGGCTCGGGCGCGAGGTGCAGCCGGCTGGCGTACGCGAGCCCGGAGTCGACCTCGCGCCGCACCGGCGCGGGAAGCCCGAGCGCGGCCAGCCAGCGCGGCGCCGCCGAACCCCGGCCGGTGGCGTCCACGACCAGCCCCGCCTCCAGGGTGCTCTCCCGCCCGTCGCGTCCCCGCAGCCGTACGCCCGTGACCGCCCCCGCGTCTCCGAGCAGGGCCACGACCTCGGTGCCGTCGCGGAGTTCGATCCGCTCGTCGGCCAGGACGCGTGAACGCACGGTCGCGTCGAGGAGGTCCCGCCCGGCCAGGACGATGTGGTGCGACTCGGGCCAGCGCCGGAACCAGCCGCGCGGCGACAGCGCGACCATGTCCGTGGTGATCGGCGCCCGGCGGGCCCCGGCCGCGCGCAGCGCCTCGCCGATGCCCGGCAGCAGCTCCTCCATCGCCCGCACCCCGCCCGACCACAGCAGATGCACATGGCGGGACTGCGGCAGGCCCTTGCGCGGGTCGGGCCCGGCGGGCAGCACGTCGCGCTCCACCACGACCACGCGGTCGGCGGACCCGGTCAGGGCCCGCGCCGCGAGCATGCCGGTATGCGATCCCCCGAGGACCACGGCGACTCTGGCGGGGGAGGGACGTTCACTCATGCGCGGACATGCTCTCTGCCGGGACGGCCGCGCGGGCGCGGACCGCCTTGATCTCGTCGGGCCTGCGCAGGACGCCGGAGACGGCGTGGATCTCGCGCAGCAGATAGGTGGTGTCGGGCTCGGCGGCGCCGTCGCCGTCCGGGACCCGCCGGCCGCTCTCGACGGCGTCGAGGATGGTCACGGCGACGGCCAGCGCCTGGGCCCGGTCCGGGCCGGCGCCGAGTCCGAGGGCGGCGGCGTGGGCGCGCCGGCGCAGATCGTCGTCGAGGTGGCGGGAGAGCTGGAGCAGCGCGTCACGGATGTAGGTCTCCCGGCGGATCAGCCGGATCTCGGGCGCGGCCCGCAGCACGAACGGCTCGTGCCGGCCGGCGACCGGCCGCAGCAGCCGGGCCAGCGGCCTCAGCCCACGGCGCCGGCGCCGGACCAGCAGCCGCTCCTGGAGGTACTGGCCGGCGTGCGGGACGATCACGCCGACGGCGACCATGGTCGCGCCGATGCAGGCGGCGGACGGGGCGACGTTGGTGTTCAGCCAGTCCAGGTCGTGCCCGGTCCAGCGGGCGACGATGGCGGTGAACTTGGCCGCGCTGAACGCCAGGTTGGTGACATAGCCGACGCTGAGGAACCGCAGCCCCCAGCGCAGCCAGCCGTCCAGGCCCTCGGTGCGGATCCAGGTCCAGATCAGCCGGGCGGTGATGAGACAGGCCACCGTGTGCACGATCAGGTAGAGGAGGATCTCCTCGCGCATGAACGGCGTGGACGCGTAGTAGGTGTCCAGGTCCTCGATCTGCTCCACGGGGACGTCGGCGAGCGCGAACAGCACCCACAGCGCGACCACCACGGTCGCGTACACGGAGACCACCCAGCGGGTCGCGCGCCGGGTCCGCTCCCGGCGGTCGGTGTGGCCGCCGCCGCGCCAGTGCACCACGAGCAGCAGCCAGGACGCGGACAGCGCGGTGATCAGGGAGTACACCCAGGGCGCGGCGATGTTGGGGATGCCGACGACCCGGTTGGTCCAGGCGATGGTGCCGGGGGCCGCGAAGACGAACACCATGCAGGCGAGCAGCAGCAGACCGCCCACGGCCCGCAGCAGCGGGTCGCGCCACAGCTTCACGATGCTGGGCAGCTTGATCGCCAGGGCCGCGCCGAGGACGAGGCCCGGGAGCCAGAAGGAGATGTACAGGCCGGAGAGGAACTCGACCGGGCTTTCGGCCAGTTGCGGGTGGGTCACCGCGTCCTGCCTCCGCGTCCGCGATAGCCGAGCGAGCGGTGGACCGGGTCGGGCGAGGCGCCTTCTTCCTCGCCGGGCACCAGGGTCCGTACGGCGGCGGCCAGCCGGTGACCGAAGTCGTCCGCCTCCGCCTCGTCGGTCTGCCGGGAGCCGTCGCGCGCCGCCACGGTGAGGGCCACGTCGTCCCAGCCGGGCCGGCCGGCGAACGCGTGCGCGGCGGCGGTGCCGACGCCGTGGTGGTGGTGCCGGTGCCCGGCGTGCAGATGCCACAGCTCGTGGCCCAGTATCACCAGTTGCTGGATCGATTCGGCGCGCTCCTCGACGATGACGAGGTCGAAGTCCTGGAACTCCACCCAGAGTCCGGTCACCTCGATCTCGTCGGGGAACCGCTCGAAGCGCAGTTCGACGGGCCGGCCGCCGCGTCGGGCGCTCATCCGCGCGCATAGCGCGTGGCACACCTCGCGCACCCCGGCCGGGGCGTGGTCCGCGGACCGCACGGCGGCGCTCAGGTCGCGGATCAGGTGCCGCATGGCGACGCCGGTGTGGGCACGCCGCAGCCGTAGCGCCGAAGCGACCCGGGCCGCCGTCGTGCGCGCGCCCGCGATGTCCATCGCACCCCCTGTTCCCCCCGCCGCCTCGACGGGCTGTTCGAGCCTACGCGGCCCCCGGCGTCCCCGTCATGCGGTCCGGCGACCGTCGTTCAACGACGAACGACCGCACCCTCCTGATCCTCCCCCGGGCCATTGACGGGCAAGCGCCTGCACCCTACGGTCCCGGCCGAAGTCACGTACAGAGTCCGGTATCTCGTACAGGCGGCAGCCCGTCCCGCACCCGAGAGGCGCCCATGACCACCGCCCGCTTCACCCTCGACCCCGCCTTCACCGTCGGCGACGTCGACCCCCGGCTCTTCGGGTCCTTCGTCGAGCACCTCGGCCGCTGCGTCTACACCGGCGTCTTCGAACCGGACCACCCCACCGCCGACGAGCGGGGGCTGCGCCGGGACGTCCTCGCCCTCGTCCGGGAGCTCGGCGTCACCGTGGTGCGCTACCCCGGTGGCAACTTCGTCTCCGGCCACCGCTGGGAGGACTCCGTGGGGCCCGCGCACGAGCGCCCCCGCCGCCTCGACCTGGCCTGGCACTCCACCGAGACGAACCGTTTCGGCCTCTCCGAGTACCTGGACTTCCTGCGCAAGACGGGCGCCGAGCCCATGGGGGCGGTCAACCTCGGCACGCGCGGCGTCACCGAGGCGCTGGAGCTCCAGGAGTACGCGAACCACCCCGCGGGCACCGCCCTGTCCGACCCGCGGGTCGCGCACGGCGACAAGGACCCCTTCGGCATCCGGCTGTGGTGCCTCGGCAACGAGATGGACGGCCCCTGGCAGACCGGGCACAGGACGGCCCGCGAGTACGGCCGGATCGCGGCGGAGACGGCCCGTGCCATGCGCCAGTTCGACCCCGGCGCCGAGCTCGTCGTCTGCGGCTCCTCCAGCCGCTCCATGCCGACCTTCGCCGCGTGGGAGGCGACCGTCCTGGAGGAGACGTACGACCTGATCGACCACATATCGCTGCACGCCTACTACTGGCCCGAGGACGGCGACGCCTTCGCCCAGGCCGCGCGGTACGGCCGCGGCACGCCCTCGCGGACGCGGACCCGGACGCCCGCAACACCCTGGACGACCCCGAGCGGGTCCTGCCGCACCCCGTCGAGGGCACGGCGGTGCGGAACGGCCGGCTCACGGCGGTGCTGGAACCGCTCTCCTGGAACGTGATCCGGCTGGCCTGAGCCGGGGGCGGGGCGGCGGCTGCACACTACAGTCGATTTGCTTTCAACTACCATATAAATGGCTGGAGTTGGCCCCTGTGGAGGGCGCTTTCCGCCCCCTACGATGCGTACGCCTTCGGCCTTCACAGAAACCCCACCTTTTCTTCAAAGGTTCAATCAGGGTGGGCCGGGCCGGGGGCGCAGCCACCCCCCATCCCGAGGAGAGATCCATGGCACGTGGACTCCTGAGACTGCTGCTGAGCGGAGGCGCGCTGACCGCCCTGCTCACCGCGGCCCTGCCCGCCCACGCGGACCCGGCGTTCGAGGACCCGCCGCCGGACAAGATCGTCATCAAGGTCGCCACCGTGAACGGCTCCGGCTGTCCCCAGGGCACCACGGCGGTCGCCGTGTCCGAGGACAACACCGCCTTCACCGTGACCTACAGCGACTACCTCGCCCAGGTCGGCGGCAACTCCGACCCGACGGCGTTCCGCAAGAACTGCCAGCTCAGCCTGGTCGTGCACGTCCCCGGCGGGTTCACGTACGCCATCGCCAGCGCCGACTATCGCGGCTTCGCCGCCCTCCAGCCCGGCGCCAACGCCATGCAGCGGGCCTCGTACTACTTCCAGGGCTCCCCGAGCACCCAGTTCCGCAACCACCCCTTCAACGGCCCGCTCAACGACAACTGGCAGGCCACCGACGAGACCGACTGGGCCCAACTGGTCTGGGCGCCCTGCGGAGTCCAGCGCAACTTCAACATCAACACCGAACTGCGCGTCAACCTCGGCTCGTCCTCCCCGAGCAAGGTCAGCTTCATGACCATGGACTCGACCGACGGCGACATCAGCACGGTCTACCACCTGGCCTGGAAGGAGTGCCCGAAGAAATAGCCCCCGCCCCGCGGACACGGCCGGCCCCGAACCCTCCCGCGGGGCCGGCCTTCACGCGGACGGCGGCTTCTCCACGCCACCCCCGGCGGGCCGCCGGACGTCCAGCTCCCAGTCGATCTCCCACAGCCGTACGACCCGGTCGTCACCCCCGGACACGGCGAAGCGGCCGTCGGCGCTCAGGACCGCTGCGGCGACCTCGCCCGTGTGTCCTCGGAGGGTGTGCAGGCAGGAGCCGTCGGTCACGTCCCACAGCCGCACGGTGCCGTCCCAGCTCCCGGAGAGCGCGAAACGGCCGTCGGCGCTCAGGCACACCGCGTAGACCTCCCCCGTGTGCCCGACGAACGGGCGCACACAGCGACCCGAGGGCAGAGCCCACAGCCGCATGACGTGATCCCCGTTGCCGGTGAGCACGAATCCGCCGTCCGCGCTCAGCGCCGCCGCGCCCAGCGAGGAGGGGGTGTCCAGGGTGTGCACGGGGTGACCCGTCTCCACGTCCCAGACCCGCACGGTGTTGTTGCCGCCCAGGGTGAGTGCCAGCCGGCCGTCGGCGCTCAGCCGACCGGGACCACCGCTCACCTTCCCTTCAAGGGTGTGCAGGACGCGCCCGGTCTCCAGCTCCCACACCGCCGTCGTCGCGGCGGCCCCGCCTCCCCGGCCCACGAGAGCCAGCCGGTCCCCGGCACCCATCGCCACCGAGCCGATGACACCCGGGGGTGTCTCCAGGCGGTGCACCACCCGGCCGCTCTCCGCCTCGCGCAGGCGCACGGCGCCGTCGTCGGTCCGGATGAGCGCGAGCCGGCCGTCGGCGCTGAGACAACTCGAGTCGAGCCCGTTGGGGCCCTCGAACACCCGGAGACAGCGGCCGGTCGACACCTCCCAGAGCCGGACGGTCCCGTCCCAGCTGCCCGACAGCACCAGCCGCCCGTCGGCGCTCGGCGACACGGAGTGCACCCGGTCGGTGTGCCCCTCCAGAGCCGTGGACTGCCAGACCGCCCGGACTCCCACCCGCACCGAGGACAGCGCGAGGGCGTGCCAGGCGTCCAGCGCCCGAGGGTGGCGTTCGTGACGCGGGGAGGACCTGGCCTTCTCCACCTGCCGACGCGCCGCGGCCCAGCGCCCCCCGGCGAGGTGCCGCTCGGCGGAGTCGAGCAGGCGCTCCACGCGCAGGTCCAGCTGGGCCAGCTCGGCGTGCGAGCGCGGCCGGCTCGGCCGGAGCGGGGCCACGTGGCGGTCGTCGCCCCGCGCCTGCCACACCCACACGTCGCCGTTCTCGCCTGCGGACAGCACCCGGCGGCCGTCCGCGCTGACGGCGACCGCGTAGACGGCACCGGTGTGTTCGCCGAACGTGCGCAGACATCGGCCGGTGGCCACGTCCCACAGTCGTACGGTGGTGTCCCGTCCCCCGGAGACGACCGTACGGGTGTCGGCGCTGATCCGGACCGCGTTCACCGCGCCCGAGTGCCCCGACAGGACGCGCAGGCAGCGGCCCGTGGCGACGTCCCACACCCGGACGGTGCCGTCGACGCAACCCGAGACGGCCATGGTGCCGTCGTCGCTCATGCACACCGCACCGACGGACCGGTCGTGCCCTTCGAAGGTGCCCAGGCAGCCGCCGCCGGCCACGTCCCAGAGCCCCAGCACCCCGTCCAGTCTCGCGGACAGCACCGCCCGGCCGTCGGAGCTCGGCCAGACGGGATGCACATCGAGTGTGTGCGACTGGAGGGGCTCACCGAGAACACACCAGCGGCCTTCCGAATCCCACAGGCGCACGGTCGGGCCGTTGCTCCCGAACACGATCAACTGGTCCTCGGCGCTCAGCCGTACGGCATGCACGGCCGTGTCGCTCACGTGCTCCCAGACGCAGGTGCCCGTCTCCGTGTCCCACAGGCGCACCGTGTGGTGCCAGCCGCCGTACACCTGCTCCATCCCCGCCGAGAGGATCAGCGTTCCGTCGCCGCCGAGACACAGCGAGAACACGTCGCTCCGGTGGGCGTGGAAGATCTGGAGAGGCTCGCCGGTCTCCGCGTCCCACAGCCGGACGAGTCCCTCCGCGTCCCCGGTCGCCGCCAAGCGCCCGTCCGCACTCAGATCGCCGGTGGCCGTCCCGGAGTGACCGAGCCTGTGCAGCGGACCGGCGGTCGCCAGGCCAGGGGAGCGGGCGTGCTCCAGTGCCGCCCGTACCTCCGTGTTCTCCGGCTCGTCCCGGGCCGCCTCCTCCAGCAGGGGCAGCGCCTCCTCCAGGGAGCCGCGTTCCAGGTGCACCTCGGCGAGCAGGTGCCGCTTCGCCCGGGCGGCGGCCTCCGTGGAGGCGGGCACGCTCTCGACCGCGTGCACGAGCGCGTCGTCGGTCAGCCGTCCCGCCCGCCACCGCAGCAGACCGAAGTCGTACGTGGCCTCCAGATGCCGTGGGTCCGTCGCGAGCGCCTCGGCGAACGCCGCCTCGGCCTCCGCGAACCGGCCGAGGTCGAGCAGCGACAGCCCGCGGTTGTTCAGCTCGTCGGCCCGCAGCCGCACCGCCCCGGGAGCCGGACGCGGATGGGAACGGCCCACCTGCGACGCGTGGACGGCGAGGAGCCGTGCGGTGATCTCGGCCATGTCGCGCGGCCGTTCGGCGGGATCCTCGCGCAGACAGTCCGCCAGCACCTCCGCCAGCGGCTCCGGCATCGCGAGCGGGCCGCCGGACGCACGGCCCCGCCGCCGGAGGTCCGTGAGCGCCGCCGCGGCGGACGGGCCCGCGAACCAGGTGATCCGGCCGAGGAACATCTCCAGCACCGTGACCGCGAAGCTCCACACGTCGCTGCGCCGGTCCAGCGGCCGGCCGGCGACCTGCTCGGGCGAGGCGTACGCGGGGGTCATGCCGCCCACGGTGACGAGGACGGCGGGGTCGGGCGGCGCTCCCGGCCCGGTCGTGCCGCCCCGCCCCCGCGCCGTCCGCGCCAGGCCGAAGTCGGTGACGCGTGCGGTGCCTCCGGAGTCCAGGACAATGTTCGCCGGCTTGACGTCCTGGTGGACCACGCCGCGCTCGTGCGCGTGCCGCAGGCCCCAGGCCGTCTGGATCGCGATGTCGAGCACCCGGGCCAGCACCTTGCGGGAGCCACCGCGGTACAGCCTGCCGTCGTCGATCCAGTCGCGCAGGCTGCCGCCGTCCAGGTACTCGGCGAACACGCGGGGGACGCCGCCGAGGGTGCGCACGTAGTGGCAGGTGCAGACGTGCGGGTGCAGACCCAGGGACACCCAGGTCTCGGCCTCCCGGACGAAGCTCTCGCGATCGTCCTGGTGCTCGAGCACGTCCGCGAGCGGCGTCTTGACGGCGAGGTCGGTGTTCCAGGCCAGATGCCGGACCCGGTGGACCACCCCCGTCATCCCCTGCCCGAGGACGTCCCCCACCTCGTACAGACCGGCGACGGTGTCGCCCGGGGACCACAGGGCGCCGGTGCCGTCCGCCGATCCGTCGGGTGATCCGCCCGTCCCTTCGGCCGGGAGGGACGCCGGCACCGTCGCACGGGGGTCGGGACGCCCGCCCGGGGCGCGCCCCGCCGCGTCACTCGTCCGTCTGCGCCACATAGAGCGGTGTGCCCACGACGACGTTCAGCTCCTGTCCCTGATCGTCGGTGATCACCCCCGACAGCAGCCGGCGTGCGAGGAACTCGGAGGGCTCGCCCGGCCCGCGCAGACGCCGGCCGAGCCGTGCGACCTCGCGCAGCGTCCCCTCCTTGCTCCGGGCCGACCCCCCACGAAGAGCACCGTCTGGGTCCGTCATCAGCCGGTCGTCGGCGCCCCGTTGCACCAGCTCGAACAAGGCGGGCAGCATCGAGTGACCCACGAGCCCGGACTCGGGCGCCACCCGTCGCCCGACGAGGTGGTGCGCCGAGCCGATGAGGGCGACGACCGTCCCGGCCTCCCGGCCCATCATGAGGAGCGGCCCGTCGGGAGCCGGGCCGAACCCGGACATCCGCAGCTCGCACTCCCCGCGGAACCAGGCGGAGGGCTCGGACATCCAGGAGATGTCGTGGTCGCGGTCGAGGTACGCCTCGACGATGTCGAGCCGGCCGTACAGGCCCGTGTCGGCGGGGCCCTTCTGGACCGTCAGGCCGACGACCTGCAGATCGATCTTCAACTCGGTCGCGAGACCGGACAGCAGCCTGGGCGGGATCTGCCCGAACAGCATGTCCACCTTCGCCTCGGACACGTAGTTGTAGTAGCGCACGATCCCCCCGGTCGTCGTCCTGTCCCACACGGTCTCACGGCATGACCGCCGTGAGCAGGGTAACCAGAGATCGCGGGCGAACGTGCACCATCGTGCGGGGAGTTGAATTGGGCGGCCGCTACCCCGTCTGCCCCATCCCCGCCGCGTTCGGCCAGCTCTGGGCCTGGGGCCAGCCGGTGGCCGGGGCCGGGGCGAGGCCCGGGACCGGGCCCGTGGTGCCGCGGACCTGGGCCGCGGTGAGGCCGCCGCGGGCCGGGACGCCGGGCGGGGTGGGGCCGGGCGGCACCATCGTCGCGGCCGGTGCCACCGGTGACGGGAACGGCATCGGGGTGGGAGTGGGCGCGGGGGCCGGGGCCGCCGCGGCCGGTACCGGGGCGGGTGCCGGCATGGGGGCGGGTGCGGGCGCCACCGGCGCGGGAGCGGGGGTGGGCGCGGGAGCGGGGGCCACCGGCATCGGGGCCGGCATGGGGGCGCCGCCCTGCGGTACCGGCTGGGGCGCCGGCTGCGGCTGGGGCACCGCCGTGAAGCCGGCCCCGTTGGTGGAGCCCACCAGGCGGTCCACGGCCGCTGTACCCGAGCTGTAGCTGGTCCCGTTGCTCAGCTCGGGTACGGCGGCTCCCCTCCTGGACCCGTAGAGCACCTGCTCCAGGCCGGACACCAGGCGACGCACGTCGACCTGGGGGCGCACCACGAGTCGCAGGAAGCGGCTGGACGAACCGATCTTGTTGCCGCACTCGCGGACCAGGATCCGGTGCTCGGTGAGCAGCCGGTCGCGGACCACGGTGCCCTCGGCGCCCACGGGAAGGCGCACGAAGAGGAAGTTGCCCTGGGACGGGTACACCGTCAGACCGGGCAGCGCCGAGAGGGCCCCCGCCATCTCCAGCCGGTCCTTGCGCACCTGCTGGAGGCTCTGCGCGTACTCGGCGCCATGGTCCCGCAGCATGAACACCACGTGCTCGGCGAAGGAGTTGAGGTTCCACTTCGGCAGCATCGAGCGGACCATCCGGGCGAGCGCCGGGTTGGCCACCAGGTAGCCGAAACGGATGCCGTGCAGGCCGAAGTTCTTGCCGAGGCTGCGCAGCACGATGACGTTGGGCCGCAGCATGGCCTCCTGGACGACCGACGGCTCCTGCTCGGCGTCCGCGAACTCCAGGAAGCTCTCGTCCACGACGATCAGGTCCAGATCGGCCATGGCGTCCATGAACTGCACGATCGCGTGCTTGTGCAGGAAGCCGCCGTCGGGGTTGTTCGGGTTGCAGATCACCGCGACCCGCGTCCCCCTGGCCCGGATGAACTCGGCGTACTGCGCGAGGTCCAGGGCGAACCCGCTGGACTCCTGGAGCGGGAACATGTCGACCCGCTTGCCGGTCTCCATCGGCTGGTCGGTCCAGCGGCCGAAGGTGGGGACGGGGACGGCCAGGGACTCCCGGACCATCAGATGGTCGATCCAGGTGATCAGCTCCGTGGAGCCGTTGCCCATCGCCACGCACTGCGGCGGAAGCTGGAGCAGGCTGCACAGCTCGGCCGTGATGGTGTCGGCGCTGCTCGGGTAGTACGTGATGATGTCCCGCAGCTTCCCCGCCATGTCCTCGAACATCTCGGGCGTCGGGAAGTACGGGTTGCAGGGGATGCAGAAGTCGACCGGGCCGGCCCCGTCGCCGCCCTCGCGTGTCAGCGCCGCCATCGACGGGCTGTGTGCCGCGGTGCTGCGGAACAGCGAGGTGACGTTGTCGGCCATGGAACCTCCGTAGGGGGCGGGCCCGGCGGGGACGACCGGGCCCGTCGTGCTCGGGTGGCCCGCGCGGGGGAGCACGGGCCGCCCCTACATACGGAGGACTGGGTGACGCCGTTCAATCACCGGTGAATCAGCGGGTGAACGAGTGCACCGTCGTGGATCGGTAGGTCTGGCCCGGCCGCAGGACCGTCGACGGGAACGACGGACGGTTCGGCGAGTCCGGGAAGTGCTGGGTCTCCAGGCACAGTCCGTCGCCCTGCCGGTAGACCCGGCCGCCCGTGCCGACGAGGGTGCCGTCGAGGAAGTTGCCCGAGTAGAACTGGAGCCCCGGCTCGGTCGTCGCGATGCGCAGGGTGCGCCCCGAGGACGGGTCCTTGAGGGTGGCGACCCACTCCGGGCGCGGAGAGATCCCCTTGTCCAGCACCCAGTTGTGGTCGATGCCCTTGCCGTACAGGAGCTGCTGGTGGGGTGCGCGCAGGTCCTCGCCGATCGCCTTGGAACGGCGGAAGTCGAAGGGGGTGCCCGCGACGCGCGCCAGTTCGCCGGTCGGGATGAGGCCCGAGTCGACGGGGGTGTAGCGGGAGCCGTCGATCTTCAGCTCGTGGTTCTCGATCGTGCCGCTGCCCTCGCCGGCGAGGTTCCAGTAGACGTGGTTGGTCAGGTTGACGACGGTCGCCTTGTCGGTGGTGGCCGCGTAGTCGATGCGCCAGTCGCCGTACTTGGTGAGCGTGTACGTCACCTTCACGCGCAGGGTGCCCGGGTAGCCCATCTCGCCGTCGAGGGACGTGTAGTGGAGACGCAGGCCGACGTCGGTGCCCTGGGCGAACGGCTCGACGTCCCACACCCGCTTGTCGAACCCCTTGGCGCCGCCGTGCAGGCTGTTCTCGCCGTCGTTGACGTCGACCTGGTAGGTCTTGCCGTCGAGGGTGAAGCGCCCCTTGCCGATCCGGTTGCCGTACCGGCCGATCAGCGCGCCGAAGTACGGGCTCGACGCGACGTAGTCGTCGAGGGAGCGGAAGCCGAGGGAGACGTTGGCGTACCGGCCCCGGCGGTCCGGGACCTCCAGGGACTGCACCACACCGCCGTAGGAGAGGACCTTCATCCGGGTGCCGCCGTTGGCGAGCGACCAGCTGTGGACCTTGGTGCCGTCGGGGAGGGTGCCGAAGAGGGACCGGACCGGGGTCCTGCCTCCCGTGGCGTGCGCGCTGCCGAGGGTCGCGGCGGTGATGCCCGCCGCCGCGGCACCGGCGATGACCGTGCGTCTGCTCATGTCCATGTGCGGCTCCTGTTCAGGAAGACGGGCCCCGCCCGAGCGGCGGGGCCCGTGCGTGGACCTACGAACCGACCTTGCGCTTGTTCCACACGTCGAAGCCGACCGCCGCCAGCAGCACCAGGCCCTTGATGACCTGCTGCCAGTCGGTGCCGATGCCGACGAGGTTCATGCCGTTGTTCAGCACACCCAGGACCAGACCGCCGATGATCGCGCCGAGGACGGTGCCGACACCGCCGCTCATCGACGCGCCGCCGATGAACGAGGCCGCGATCGCCTCCAGCTCGAAGTTCAGTCCGGCCTTGGGGGAGGCCGCGTTGAAGCGGGCGGCGAAGACCAGACCCGCCAGGGCCGCGAGCATGCCCATGTTCAGGAAGACCAGGAAGGTGACCTTCTTGTCCTTCACACCCGACAGCTTGGCCGCGGGCAGGTTGCCGCCGATCGCGTAGATGTGACGGCCGATGATCGCGTTGCGCATCACGTAGCCGAACCCGACGAGCAGCACCCCGAGGATGAGCAGCACGATCGGGGCGCCCTTGTAGCTCGCGAGCAGCATCGTCAGCGTCAGGATGGCGGCGGCCAGCGCCACCAGCTTCAGCAGGAACAGGTTGAACGGCGGGACGTCCAGCGAGAACTCCTGCTGCCGGCGGCGGTCCCGGAACTCCTGGAAGACGACGACCGCGATCATCGCGAAGCCGAGCAGCAGCGTGAGGTTGTGGTAGTTGGTGTCCGGGCCGACCGCGGGCAGGAAGCCGTTGGCGACCTTCTGCAGCCCCTCCGGGAACGGGCCGAGGGTCTGGCCCTCCAGGAAGATCTCCGTCAGACCGCGGAAGATCAGCATGCCCGCCAGGGTCACGATGAACGACGGTATGCCGCCGTACGCGATGAAGAAGCCCTGCGCCGCGCCCGCGAGCGCGCCGATCGCCAGGCACAGCAGCACCGCGAGCGGCCATGGCATGTCGTGCTTGACCATGAACACGGCGGCCATGGAGCCGACGAACGCCGTCAGCGACCCCACCGACAGGTCGATGTGGCCGGCGATGATGACCAGCATCATGCCGATCGCGAGGATCAGGATGTAGCTGTTCTGCAGCACCAGGTTGGAGACGTTGCGCGGCAGCAGCAGGTCGCCGTCGGTCCACACCGCGAACAGCACCACGATCAGGCCGAGCGCGATCAGCATGCCGTACTGGCGCATGTTGCGGCGCAGGCCCTCCAGCACCAGCTGGAGCAGTCCGTCGCCGCCGTCCCGCGCGCTCTTCCCCGGCGGCGCGGGGGCCGGGCTCTTGGCGGTCACATCCGTGCTCATCGGGTTACCTCTTTGTCCTTCGTCATCTGACGCATCAGCGATTCCTGCGAGGCCTCTTCGCGGGAGAACTCGCCGGTCAGCCGGCCCGCGGCCATCGTGTAGATGCGGTCGCACATGCCGAGCAGCTCGGGCAGCTCGGAGGAGATGAAGACGACCGCCTTGCCCTGGGCGGCCAGCTGGTCGATGACCGTGTAGATCTCGTACTTGGCGCCGACGTCGATCCCGCGCGTGGGCTCGTCCAGGATCAGCACATCGGGCCCCGCGAAGATCCACTTGCTGAGGACGACCTTCTGCTGGTTGCCGCCGGACAGCTTGCCCACCGGCTCGAAGACGGTCGGCGCCTTGATGTTCATGGACTTCCGGAAGCCCTCGGCGACCTGCCGCTCGCCGTGCTCGTCGACCACGCCCCGCCGGGCGACCTTGCCCAGCGCGCTGAGCGAGATGTTGCGGTTGATGGTGTCGATGAGGTTCAGGCCGTAGTGCTTGCGGTCCTCGGTGACGTACGCGATGCCGTGCTTGACCGCCTCGGGGACGGTCTTGGTGCGGATCTCCTTGCCGTCCTTGAGGACCGTGCCACCGTGGTAGCGGCCGTAGGTGCGCCCGAAGACGCTCATCGCCAGCTCGGTGCGGCCGGCGCCCATCAGCCCCGCGATGCCCACGATCTCGCCGCGCCGCACCTGGATCGACACGTCGTCGACGACCTTGCGCTGCTGGTCGATCGGGTGGTGCACGGTCCAGTTGCGGATCTCCAGGGCCGGGGCGGCGCCCTCCTCCGGCTCGTGCGGGGTGCGCTCGGGGAAGCGGTGCTCCAGGTCCCGGCCGACCATCCCGCTGATGATCCGGTCCTCGGTGGTCTCCGGGGCCTTCACGTCGAGCGTCTCGATGGTCCGCCCGTCGCGCAGGATCGTCACCGAGTCGGCGACCCTGCGGATCTCGTTGAGCTTGTGGGAGATGATGATCGAGGTGATGCCCTGGTTCTTCAGCTCCAGGATCAGGTCCAGGAGCTTGCCGCTGTCCTCGTCGTTGAGGGCCGCGGTCGGCTCGTCGAGGATGAGCAGCTTCACCTTCTTCGACAGCGCCTTCGCGATCTCCACGAGCTGCTGCTTGCCCACGCCGATGTCGGCGACGCGGGTGTCGGGGTGGTCGGAGAGCCCCACCCGGCGCAGCAGTTCGGTGGCGTGCCGCAGCGTCTCCCGCCAGTCGATGAAGCCGCCCCGGGCGTGCTCGTTGCCGAGGAAGATGTTCTCCGCGAGGGAGAGGAACGGCGACAGCGCCAGCTCCTGGTGGATGATGACGATGCCGCGCTGCTCGCTCGCCCGGATGTCCTTGAACTCGCAGAGCTCGCCCTCGAAGAGGATGTCCCCCTCGTAGGTGCCGTGCGGGTGGACGCCGGAGAGGACCTTCATCAGCGTGGACTTGCCGGCGCCGTTCTCCCCGCAGATGGCGTGGACCTCGCCCTGCCGGACGGTCAGCGTGACGTCCGACAGCGCCTTGACGCCGGGAAAGGTCTTGACGATCGAGCGCATTTCCAGGACGGGTCCCGCCATGGTCGTGCCTTCCAATCAGAGTGGGCCGGCGGTTAGTTGAGGTCGCTCGCCTTGATGTAGCCGGAGTCCACGACTTCCTTCTGGTAGTTGGTCTTGTCCACGGCGACCGGCTCCAGCAGGTAGGCCGGGACGACCTTCGAGCCGTTGTCGTAGGTCTTGGTGTCGTTGACCTCGGGCTTCTTCTTGTTGAGCAGGGCGTCGACCATGTTCGAGGCCACCTTGGCGAGTTCGCGGGTGTCCTTGTAGACGGTCATCGACTGCTCGTCGGCGATGATCGACTTCACCGAGGCGACCTCGGCGTCCTGACCGGTGACGACCGGCAGCGGCTTGTTCTTGGAGCCGTAGTCGTCCGACTTCAGGGCGGAGAGGATGCCGATGGAGATGCCGTCGTACGGCGAGAGCACCGCGTCGACGCGCTCGCTCTTGTACGCCGAGGTGAGGATGTCGTCCATGCGCTTCTGGGCGGTGCCGCCGTCCCAGCGCAGCGTGGTGACCTGGTTGAGCGCGGTCTGCTTGGACCGGACGACGAGCTGCTTCTTGTCGATGTAGGGCTGGAGCACCTTCATCGCGCCGCCGAAGAAGTAGCGGGTGTTGTTGTCGTCGTTGGAGCCGGCGAACAGCTCGATGTTGAACGGGCCCTTCTTGCCGTCCTCCAGGCCCAGCTTGTCGACGATGTAGCTGGCCTGGAGCTGGCCGACCTTCTCGTTGTCGAAGGAGGCGTAGTAGTCGACGTTCGGGGTGCCGAGGATCAGGCGGTCGTAGGAGATGACCGGGATGTTCGCGTCCTTGGCCTGCTGGAGGACGTTGTTCATCGACTTGTTGTCGATGGCCGCCACGATCAGCGCCTTGACGCCCTGGGTGATCAGGTTCTCGATCTGCGAGACCTGCTGGTCGGGGTCGTCCTCGCCGTAGACCAGCTTGGTCTTGTAGCCCTTGGACTCGAGGTTCTTCACGACGTTGTTGCCGTCGGCGATCCAGCGCTCGGAGGACTTGGTGGGCATCGCGATGCCGATCGTCGCCCCCTTCGTGCTGCCGTTGTCGTCCTTGCTGCCGCCCTCGCTGTCCTGGCCGCAGGCGGTCAGGGTGAGCGCGAGGGAGGCGACGGAGGCCATGGCGGCGAGTGCGGCTCTGCGACTACGCATGATCATCATCCTTGATGTGAGTGGAGCGGGGCTCGGTCGTGCTCGGTCCGGTCGGTCCGGGTGCCGCCTGGGCGGTGCGGGGACGTGTCCGGGGCTGTTCGGGTCGGCTGGTCGGTCGCCCGAGGGTGTGTGGGATTGTGTTCGCCTGCGTCCGCTTCTGTGAAGGGGGTTTCGCCGGAACGTTATGCGCGCGTTTCGAAACGCGTCAGCGTTCCGGGCAGTCGTGAGCCGAGCGGCGCCATCGCGTCGTCGGCCCCGTGCCGCGCCAGCAGGTCCAGGGCCAGCCGTCCGCGCCGGACGCGTTCCCGGGCGGTGGCCAGCGTCAGCTCTCTCATGTGGTGGCCGTAGGGATAGATGCCGGGGGCCTTGGAGAGCCCGAACTTCAGGTACAGCGGGGCGCCGCGCCGGATCAGCTCGGCGACCTCGTACATGCGCACATAGCCGCCGAGGTCGTCGGGGGCCTCGATGTACATGTCCATGGGGGCGGCGGAGACCCGGCGGATCTCCGTGAGGTGGTCCAGCGTCAGGTCGCTCGGCACGTTCACCGAGTCGGCGCCCAGCCGCTCGTACACCGCGTACGCGGCCGGGTTGACCGGGCCGATCAGGGCGCTGACCTTCAGGGTGGTGTCGGCCGGGATGATGCCCGTGGCGCGCGCCCGGTGCAGCGTCCACAGCACGCCCTCGTCGGCGACCAGCAGGCACTTCACGCCCAGTTCGGTGGCGCGCACGGCGTCCTCGACGCAGCCGGCCACCGCGTCGTGGCCGCGGGCGCGCAGCCCGGCCCCGCGGGAGTCGGTGCGGGTGGAGCCGCCGATGTCCCAGGTGCCGCGTGGACCGGTGAACAGGCAGAGCTCGATGTCCCGTTCGGCCGTCGCCTCGACCATCTCGGTGATCTCGGCGTCGGTCAGCATCCACACGCCGCTGCCCTGGCTGATCCGGTGGATCGGCACGTCCAGCCGCGAGGCTTCCTTCAGGACGACGGCCAGCGCCTCGGGGCCCTCGCAGGAGGGGATCTCGGTGCGCCAGCGGCCTCCGCCGGGGAAGGTGTGGGGCGAGGCGTCGGCGGGGGAGAGGTCGGGCGCGCCCAGGCCGAGGGCGGCGAGTGCCTGCTCGCCGGGTCGTCGGGCTGCGGAGGCGTGGGTCACGGGATGTCCTTAGTGTTCGGTATTTCGGACGAGGTTCGCGTCTTCGGGTGTGCGGGACCTCGGGGGTACGCCGGCACGGGGACCGTCAGGGTGTCCCCGTCCCGGCGTACGGCGGAGGCCGCTCAGGGCCGGAGGAGAACCTTGCCCACCTTCGGGTCGCCGGAGCCCACGAGTTCGATCGCCTGCGGGAACTCCGTCAGCGGCAGTTCGTGCGTGACCAGCGGCAGCGGGTCGAGGAGACCGGCGGAGAACACCCGCACGGCGTGCGCCCAGGCGTCCGGCGGCGCCCCGAAGACGGTGTGCACCTCCAACTGGCGTACGACGAGATCGGTCGGGTCGAGCCCTCGCGCGCCCGGCGCCGGGATGCCGGTGAGCACCAGGCGCCCGCCCCGCCGCAGCAGCGCGGCCGAGGTGCGCGCGGCGTCGGCGGACCCGGCGGTCTCCACGACGACGTCGAAACCGCCCGGCAGTTCCTCGTCCTTGGTGCGGAAGGCGGTGGCCCCGTACGCCCGCGACAGCTCCTCGCGGTCGCGGCGCGTCCCCACCACCAGCAGCTCGCCGGGCGAGCCCGCCGCCAGGAACTGCACGGCGAACATCCCGAGCGTCCCGGTGCCGACCACCGCGACCCGCTCGCCCGGCCGGGCGCCCGCCTTCAGCGCGGCCGCCGCGATACAGGCGGCCGGCTCCAGCAGGGCGGCGGCGGTGAGGTCGCAGTCGTCCGGCAGGACGTGCAGCAGCCGGGCCGGGAGTGTGAGCGTGGCCGCCATGGCCCCGGGCTGGGTGAACCCGGTCTCCTCGTACCCGGCCTCGCACAGCGTCGTCTCACCGGCGTGGCAGCGGTCGCAGACCTGGCAGTTGCGGAACCCCTCGCCGACGACCTTCCGGCCGACGAGCCGCTCCGGCACCCCGGCGCCGACGGCGGCGACGGTCCCGGACCACTCGTGGCCCGGCGTCAGCGGGTAACGGACGTACCCCTCCGGCCGGTTGCCCTGGTACAGCTCCCGATCGCTGCCGCAGATGCCGGCCGCGTGCACCCGGACCAGCGCCTCGCCCGGACCGGGGTCACGGGGCGTGTGGGCGGCGAGCCGGTGCCGGCCGGGCGCCTCGACGACGACGGAGGTGCTCATCGCGTCCCCTTGGGCTTGCGCTGCTCCCAGCCCTCGGCCCACAGGTCGAACCGGGCCTGCTGCTGCGGGAACTCGGCGGCGGCGTCGGCGTCGAACTCCACCCCGAGCCCGGGGGCGTCGGAGAGGTGGAAGTAGCCGTCCACCACCTGCGGTGCCCCCTTGACCACCTTCTTGATCTCCGCGTCGGCGAAGTCGTTGAAGTGCTCCAGGATCTTGAAGTTCGGGGAGGTGAACCCGACCTGGAGGGAGGCGGCGGTGAGCACCGAACCGCCGACGTTGTGCGGGGCGACGAGCATGTAGTGGGTCTCGGAGGTCGCGGCCAGCTTGCGGGTCTCCCAGATGCCGCCGATGTGGCCGACGTCGGGCTGGATGATGTCGACGGCCTGGCTCTCGAACAGCTCCCGGAACTCGATCCGGTCGTGGATGCGCTCACCGGTGGCGACCGGGATGTCGACCTTGGCGGCGACCTTCTCCAGCGCCTTCAGGTTCTCCGGCGGGCAGGGCTCCTCCAGCCAGGCGGGCTTGAACGGCGCCAGCTCGTGCGCGAGCCGGACGGCGGTGGCCGGGGAGAAGCGGCCGTGCATCTCCAGCATCAGCTCGGCGTCGGGGCCGATGGCGTCCCGCACGGCCTCGATGAGGGAGACGGCGTACAGGCTCTGCTGGTGGTCGAGCTCGAAGTGCCCGGTGCCGAAGGGGTCGATCTTCAGCGCCTTGTACCCGCGCTCCATCACCGCGCGGGCGGCCTTGTGGTATGCCTCGGGCGTGCGCTCGGTGGTGTACCAGCCGTTCGCGTACGCCTTCACCTTGTCGGTGACCTTGCCGCCGAGGAGCTGCCACACCGGCACCCCGAGCGCCTTGCCCTTGATGTCCCAGCAGGCCATCTCGATCACGGCGATGCCGGACATCACGATCTCGCCCGCGCGGCCGTAGTCGCCGTACTTCATACGGCGCACCAGGTCCTCGACGGCGAACGGGTCGGAGCCGAGGATGTGATTGGCCTCGGCCTCCCGCAGATAGCCGATCAGCGCGTCGGTGTGGCCCAGCATCCGGGTCTCGCCGACTCCGGTCAGCCCCTCGTCGGTGTGCACCTGGACGTAGGTCAGATTGCGCCACGGCGTCCCGACCACATGTGTGCTGATTCCGGTGATACGCACGGCAGTTGCCCCTTGCTGCGTCGTCGGCCCATTCGGTTGTGCACCCGGCGATGTTCGATATTTCGTCACGCGTTCGAAATGCTGACGTGACAGTAGGGAGGGGGTGACGGGGGTGTCAATGGGTCGCGCGCATAACGGTTTCGACACTGCTTGCGGCCCTCGATCCGGCCGCTTCGTCGCGGAGCGTGCGGGGCGTGTCTGGCGTGTCCTGGCATATCCGCCAACTGGCCATGCCTCTGCGCATTGTTGTCCACAAAACTTTCACAGGGGTGACTAGGAACGGTACGCGTCCGGAACCTAGTCTTCCCGCGTCATGGACTACTGCCACCCGTGCCGACGGCACCTGAACGGCGCACTCGCCTGTCCGGGGTGCGGCGCCACGACCGAACAGCCGCATGTGTACGCGTACGCCCTGGCCGGTGCCGCGTACCCTCCGCCGGCCGAGCGGTCCCCGGGCGCGCCCGCGGCGTACGCGGGGCAGTACACCGGCGCGGAACCGGACGCTCCCGAGGACCCGCACGCCCCCGGTGACACCGGCGAGCTCGCGGAGGCGGCACCGGTGGGCGGCCGGGCCGCGCGCCGGGCGGCGCAGCGACGCGGCCGGAGCCGCCGGCGCGGCCACGACGAGCGTGACGTCCCCGGCGTCCCGGACGACGAGCACACGGGCCCGGACCCGGACGGCCACGACGACTCCGAGGAGTACGACGACCCGGAGGCGTACGACGACGAGGACGACGGCGGCGACGAGGCCGGGGCCGGCACGAGCCGCCGGGACCGCAAGGCCGCCGCGCACCGCCGCAGACGGCGCCGGACCCTGCTCGTCGCCGCGGGCTTCGTCCTGGCCGCCGGCGGCCTGAGCCTCGCCGAACTCGGCATGGACGCCCCCGGCGACACCCCCCCGACGGCCGCCGCCGGCGACTCCTCGGCGGACGGTGGCGCCGAGGGCGAGGTGCAGGCGTCGCCCGGCGCCACCGGCGCCGCCGTCCGCACCGGGGCGGGTGCGGCCTCGGGGAACCCGTCCGCGTCCCCCTCGGCCTCCGCGTCCGGCAAGGACGGGGACGAGGACAAGGACGACGAGGACGGGAAGGAGGACGCGGACGGGGACGGCACCCCGGACCCGGAGTCCGCGTCGGCGACGGCGGGCACCGGCGCCGACACGCCGCCCCCGGCCCCCGACCCCACGCCGACCTCGGGCGGCGGAGGCGGCCCCGACCCGACGGAGGACCCGGCCACCTCGGAGCCGACGCCCGACCCCAAGCCGACGGAGTGCAAGCGTTTCCTGTGGTGGTGCACCTAGGGGGTGTCTTGTCGATCAGGCCGGGCTCCCGGCGTCCGGCCTGATCCGAACGAAGGACCCCAGGCGCTCGCCGGGGGCGCGGGCGTCAGTCCGCCAGCATCCGGCGCAGCAGATCGCGCAGCGCCAGCCGCTCGTCGTCCGACAGGCCCGCCAGCGGCTCCCGGGCGAACCGCAGGGACTCCCGCAGGCTCCGGGCCACCTGACGGCCCTCCTCGGTCGCGGCCGCCAGCTTCACCCGCCGGTCCGCCGGGTCCGGACGGCGCTCCACCAGGCCCCGTGACTCCAGCCGGTCCACGATGCCGGTCACGTTCGACGGCTCGCAGCGCAGCCGCTGGGCCAGCTTGCGCATCGGCAGCGGCTCCAGCGAGAGCAGGCTCAGCAGCCGGGCCTGGGCGCCGGTGAGCGCGTGCTCCGCGGCCGCCTCCTCGTACTCCGCGTGATAGCGGGCCACGACCGCGCCGATGAGATCGACGACCTCGAAGGTCAGCGCATCCGGGCGGTTCGTCCTGGGTGGAGTGGTCACTCGTCCAGGGTAACGGGTTACTTGACATCCTGAAATATTCAGGCGCATGGTTGTTTCAGGTACTGAAGTATTTTGATGGAAGGGCACCCCGTGATCAACCGCGAATGGCACCTCGTCTCCCGTCCCGTCGGCTGGCCGAAGCCCGAGGACTTCGCCCTGGTCGAGGCCGAGGTACCGACCCCGCGCGACGGCCAGGTGCTCGTCCGCAACAAGTACGTCTCCGTGGACCCCTATATGCGGGGCCGCATGTCGGCCGCCAAGTCGTACGCCGCCCCCTACGAGCTCGGCAAGGTCATGCAGGGCGGCGCGGTCGGCGAGGTCGTCGCGTCGAACGCCGAGGGCATCGCGGTCGGCGACCACGTCCTGCACTTCTTCGGCTGGCGCGAGTACGCGGCCCTGGACGCGCAGCACGCCGTCAAGGTCGACCCCGAGGCCGCGCCCCTGTCCACGTACCTCGGCGTCCTCGGCATGACCGGCCTCACCGCCTACGCCGGACTGCTGCGCACCGCCGCCTTCAAGGAGGGCGACGCCGTGTTCGTCTCCGGCGCGGCCGGTGCCGTCGGCAGCCAGGTCGGCCAGCTCGCGCGGCTCAAGGGCGCCTCCCGCGTGATCGGCTCCGCCGGCTCCGACGAGAAGGTGAAGCTCCTGGTCGAGGAGTACGGCTTCGACGCCGCCTTCAACTACAAGAACGGCCCCGTGCGCGAGCAGCTGCGCGCCGCCGCCCCGGACGGCGTCGACGTGTACTTCGACAACGTCGGCGGCGACCACCTGGAGGCGGCCATCGGCTCCCTCAACCTGAACGGGCGTATCGCCGTCTGCGGCATGATCTCCGTCTACAACGACACCGAGCCCGCCCCCGGCCCGCGCAACCTCGCCCGGCTGATCCAGACCCGCGGCCGTATCGAGGGCTTCCTGGTCGGCGACCACTACGACCTGCAGCCGCAGTTCGTCCAGGAGGTGGGCCCCTGGGTCGCCTCGGGCGAGCTGAAGTACCGCGAGACCGTGGTCGAGGGCATCGAGAACAACCTGGAGGCGTTCTTCGGCGTCCTGCGCGGCGACAACATCGGCAAGATGATCGTCAAGCTCTGACGGCCCCGGCACGCGAAGAGGCCGCGCCCCCTCCATGCGTGGGGGCGCGGCCTCTCCGCGTTCCCCGTCAGACGGCCAGCGCCGCGGTGTGCACCGCCCGCACCAGCCGCTCGTTCTCCACGGCCGCCCCGCCCGGAAAGGCGAAGCGGCGCCGCGTGTAGCCGTACGCGAGACCGCTGCGCGGGTCGGCGAACGCCTGCGAACCGCTCGCCCCGGCGTGCCCGAGCGAACCGGCGCCCAGGAACGGGTACCAGGGGTCCGCGACCGCCTGGAAGCCGAGCCCGAACGACTTGTACGTCCCGGACACCAGGTCCCGGCCGGTGGAGTGGATCTGGCCGGCCTCGGCCACCGTGTCCGGCTTCAGCAGCGGCGGGCGCCCGCCCAGCCCGCTCACGGCCGCCGCGTACATCCCCGCCAGGCCCCGCGCGGAGGCCACACCGCCCGCCGAGGCGGGCCCGTTCGCCCGCACCGCACGGGAGTTGGGGTAGTCCGCCAGCTGGCCCGGCATCGGCACATGCGTGTTGAACGCGATCGAGGCCAGCGTGTGCGGGCCGGTCGGCACGGCGTCCAGCTCCGCCTGCTGCTCCGGAGTCGGCTCCATCGGCTGCACGGAGCGGAAGCGGGGCTCCAGCGCCTCGGGCAGCCCGAGGAAGAAGGCGAGGTCGTGCGGGGCGCGGACGCGCTCCTCGTAGACCTCCTGGAGGGTGCGGCCGGTGGCGCGGCGCACGACCTCGCCGGTGAGCGCGGCGATGCTGAGCGCGTGGTAGCCGAACGCCGTGCCCGGCCGCCAGAAGGGCCGCTGCCCGGCGAGGCGTTCCGCGATCGCCCGGTCGTCGGCCAGCTCTTCCACCGTGAACCCGGTGTCGAGGCCGACGACCCCGGCGCGGTGCGCGATCAGCTCGCGCAGGGTGATCCCGGCCTTGCCCTCGGCCGCGAACTCCGGCCAGTAGGAGGCGACTTCGCGGTCCAGGTCCAGCACGCCGTCCTGGACGAGCAGCGCCACCACCAGATGGGCGGCGCCCTTGGACGACGAGAACACCCCGTAGAGGGAGTCGGCCCCGGCACCCGGGCCCGCCCACAGGTCGACCACCCGTCTGCCGTGCACGTACGCGCACACCTGGCCCTCGTAGTCCGGCCGTTCCGTGGCCACGAACGCCGCGAACTCCTCCCGTACCGCCTCGAAGCCGTCCGCGACCGTGCCGTGGATCTCCGGTGTCATCCGCGCTCCTCATCTGGCCCGTGATGTCTGCCGTGCTCACAACGCCCGCTCCGTCCCGGCCCATTCCCCCCTCGGCGAGGTCCGCCCGGCCGCCGTGACCGGGCACCGAAGCCGCCGTGACGGCGGTGTGACACACCCCGTCTACAGTGATCCGCATGCGCGATCTCGGTGCCGGTTTCAGGTTTCTCCTCAAGGGCCAGCGATGGGTGGCCCGGCACGGCAGGCAGTACGGCTTCGGGCTGATCCCGGGTCTGATCACCCTGCTGCTGTACGCGGCCACGCTCGTGGCCCTCGCGCTGTGGGGTCAGGACCTCGTGAGCTGGTCGACCCCCTTCGCCGACGGCTGGGCGAGCCCCTGGCGGGGCCTGTTCCGCGGGCTGCTCACCGCCGTGCTGTTCGCTCTGGCCCTGCTGCTGTCCGTGGTCACCTTCACCGCCGTGACCCTGCTGATCGGCCAGCCCTTCTACGAGAGCCTCTCGGAGCGCGTCGACCGGGACGTCTCGCCCGACGGCACCGCGCCCGAGTCCGGGCTGCCGCTCTGGCGGGAGCTGTGGATCTCCGGCCGCGACAGCCTGCGGATCGTCGTGCGCGCCGCCGTGTGGGGCGTGCTGCTGTTCGCGGCCGGCTTCGTCCCGGTCGTCGGCCAGACGGCCGTCCCGGTCCTCGGCGTGGTCGTCACCGGCTTCTTCCTCACCGAGGAACTGACGGCGGTCGCCCTCCAGCGCCGACGCGTCGAGCTGCGTGAGCGCCTGACGCTCCTGCGCTCGCGCAAGATGCTCGTCTGGGGCTTCGGCACCCCGCTCGCCGCCGCCTTCCTGGTGCCGTTCGTCGCGGTGTTCCTGATGCCCGGCGCGGTCGCGGGCGCCACGCTGATGGCCCGGGAGCTGTCGGGGGAGGAAACCCGGGAGGACGAGCCGGCCGAGCCCGCGGGCGAGAAGATCACCTGGTGACCGGACTGCCGGCCGCCACCGTCAGGATCGTGCGCACCTGGGCGATGATGTCCAGCCGGTTGCGGACGAACTCCGGGTCCGTCACCGCCCCCGACGCCGGATCGGTGTTGCCCGCCCCGAACTGCAGCACCGGCGTGTGCACATGCCCGCCCGGCAGCTTGTCGTGCAGCCCCAGCCGGTCGCGCAGCAGCGTCGCCCGGTAGGCGATCTCGTTGGACAGGTAGTCCCCGCCGCCGCCGGCCCGGGCGCTCGACCCGGGCGTCGGCCCCTGCGGCCGGACGACGGCCTCGGTGCCCCCCGCCGGGATCTCGGTCACGCTCGTGTTGTCGTACACGGGGAACCGGCCGGTGGGCGCGGCGGCGATCGCCGTGTACGGCAGCGTGGTCGTCGTCCACTGCGGCTGCGAGCCGGGGTCGGCGACCGGGACCAGGCCGGTGCTGGAGGCGTTCTCGTTGTCCGGGAACCCTCCCCGCCAGGCCCCGTTGGTCCGCTCCACGTCGAACCGCCCCACCCGTCCCTGGCTCACGGTCGTGAACAGGTCGACCCGCCCCAGGTACGGCCGCAGCGCCCGCTCCACGGCCCCCTCCGCGAAGTCGCGCCAGCGCACCGGGAAGACGGCCGTCTCCACCCGCGCCGGACCGGCCGCCGTCCGGACGACCGTGCCGTCCAGCGCCAGCGCGGCCGCCCCCGACGGGTTGGAGATCCGGATGTCACGGTCCAGCGTGAACGGGTCGAACCCGGTGACCAGGATGCGCCGGACGCCCTTGTCCCGCGGCAGCCGGAGGTCGCCCTGCCCGCGCGAGGTCCGCTCCAGCGCGTCCAGCAGCGCGGCCCGCCGCCCCTCACCCAGGGCGAAACCCGGCTCCCAGGTCCGCAGTTCGCGGGTCATCGCCAACCGGGCCCAGTACAGCGGCCGGTCGTCGTCCCGGCTCAGGTCGCCGCCCGCCGGTCCCCGCCCCTGCGCCCGGTCGACGGCCCGCCGCCACAGCGCCGTCCCGTGCTGCTCGACGGCCCGGCGGGCCGCCGCGTAGCCGTGCGCGCCGTCCAGGGCGCGGGCGAAGGCGGCGGTGGCGGTGGCGAACCCGGAGCGGCGCAGGATCTCCTGGGGGACCTCCTGGGTGAGTCGCCGCTCCTCGACGGTGGGCGCGGCGGCCGCCTCGGAGGAGGCGGCGGCGGTGCCGGTGGCGGGCGCCGCGAGGCCGGTCAGCAGGGCCAGGGCGAGCACTCCGGTCCGAACACGGGGAGACATCACGGCAGTTCGGGTCCTTCCGTCACGGTGGGGGTCGTGCGGGACGCGGGAAGTATCGCGTGACGGGAGAGGTCCACGCCATGGTGCGTGCGCGCGTCCGTCCGCCGCCGTCAGTCCGGCGGCTCGCCGAGCAGCCGCAGGAAGTCCCGGAAGGCGCCCGGCATGTCCACCGACGCGGGGTCCAGCAGCCACTGGTACTGCAGGCCGTCCATGACGGCGACCAGCAGCGGGGCGGTGCGCTCGGGCGTCAGCCCGTTCGGCAGCCGGTCGCCGTACTCGGCGCGCAGCGTCTCCGCCATGCTCGCCCGCACCCGGGTGTACCGCTCGGAGAAGAACGCCCGGGCCGGATGCCCGTCCGTCACGCTCTCGCCGAGCAGCGCCGAGAAGGTCTGGACGATGCCGGGCCGCATCGCGTTGTACTCGACCAGCGCGGCCAGCAGATCGACCCGCCACCGGCTGTCCGGCACGGCGTCCCACCGGTCCCGCTCCTGCAGCACGGCGACGAGCAGCGCGTCCTTGGTCGGGAAGTGGTGCATCAGGCCCTGCTGGGTGAGCCCCACCCGTTCGGCCACCGCGGCCAGGCTCGCGCCCCGGTAGCCGCGCTCGGCGATGACCTCCAGCGCCGCCCGGACGATCTCGGCGCGGCGCTCCTCGCCCCTGACCCTCGCGTTCATGGCGTCACCGTACGGGATGCGTCCGCCCTTCATGTAACACGGGGATAACGAAACCTACCGGTCGACAGGTGGCCGATGCAGGATGGTGCCCACAGCCCGGACTCGACGAGGAGGCACCGCGATGGCGGGAACGCGCACCCAGGCCGATGCAGCACGCGAGGCGGTCGTGGAGGCGGCCCTCGCCCGGCTCGACCTCGACGCGAAGGCACGGCTGCTCTCCGGCCAGGACATGTGGACCCTGCCCGCCCTGCCCGAGATCGGCCTGCCCTCCCTCGTGATGTCCGACGGCCCGATCGGCGTCCGCGGGGTGCGCTGGACCGCCGACGACCCCTCCGTCGCCCTGCCGTCCCCGACCGCCCTCGCCGCCGCCTGGGACCCGGACCTCGCCCGCCGCGCCGGCGTCCTCCTCGCCCAGGAGGCCCGCCGCAAGGGCGTCCACGTCCTGCTCGCCCCCACCGTCAACCTGCACCGCTCCCCGCTCGGCGGACGCCACTTCGAGGCGTACAGCGAGGACCCGTACCTCACCGGGGTCATCGGCGCGGGCTATGTCTCGGGCGTGCAGTCCGGTGGCGTCGGCACCACCGTGAAGCACTTCGTCGCCAACGACGCCGAGACCGAGCGCTTCACCGTGAACAACGTCGTCGGCGAACGCGCCCTGCGCGAGCTGTATCTGGCGCCCTTCGAGCACATCGTGGAGCACGCCCGCCCCTGGGGCGTGATGACCGCGTACAACACGGTCAACGGCACCACCATGACCGAGCACCGCCGCCTCGTCGAGGAGGTGCTGCGCGGCGAGTGGGGTTTCGACGGCGTCAACGTCTCCGACTGGGCCGCCGCCCGCGACACCGCCGCCGCCCTCGACGGCGGCCTCGACATCGCCATGCCCGGCCCCCGGACCGTCTACGGCGAGGCCCTCGCCCGGGCCGTGCGCGCCGGAGAGGTGTCCGAGACCCGGGTCGACGACGCCGTGCGCAACGTCCTGCGCCTGGCCGCCCGCGTCGGCCTCCTCCCCGGCGCCGAACCGGCCGTCACCGCCCTCCCGCCCGAGACCGACGGCCCCGCCCTCGCCCGCGAGATCGCCCGCCGCTCCTTCGTCCTGGTCCGCAACGAGAACGCCCTGCCGCTGCCGCCCGGCGGCACGGTCGCCCTGATCGGCGGCGCCGCCCGCGACGCCCGGGTCCTCGGCGGCGGCTCCGCGACCGTCTTCCCGGCCCGCACCGTCTCCCCGCTCGACGGCCTCACCGCCGCCCTCCCCGAGGGTGCCCTCACCTACGCCGTGGGCGCCGACCCCAGCACCGAACTCGGCGTCGCCGACAAGGGGTTCACCCTGCGGGCCGTGTGCCGGGACGCGTCGGGGAACGTCCTCGGCACCGGCTCCGCGCCCAGCGGGCACATCCAGTGGATGGGCTCCGACCTCCCCGCCGGCGTCACCCACGAGACCCTGCACAGCGTCGAGCTGACCGGCACGTTCACCCCGCGCGTCACCGGCGCCCACACCTTCGGCATCAAGGGCATCGGCGCCTTCACGCTCGTCATCGACGGCACCACGTACTACGACGACGTCCAGCGCCCCACCAAGGACGACCCGTTCATCAGCTTCTTCGGCGCCCCCGTCCCGCGCGCCCAGCCCGAACTCACCGAAGGCACCCCCGTCGAGGTCTCCCTCACCCACGTCGTCGAGCACCCCGAGGACGCCCCGCTGAGGGTCGTCGGCTTCACGCTCGCCCACCAGGAACCGCTGCGCGACCCCGACGAGCTCATCGCCGAGGCCGCCGAGGCCGCGCGCGCCGCCGACACCGCCGTGGTCGTGGTCGCCACCACCGAGCGCGTCGAGTCGGAGGGCTTCGACCGCACCGATCTGAGGCTGCCCGGCCGCCAGGACGACCTGGTCCGCGCCGTGGCCGCCGCCAACCCCCGCACGGTCGTCGTCGTCAACTCCGGCTCCCCGGTGGAGCTGCCGTGGCGCGAGGAGGTCGCCGCCGTGCTGCTCGGCTGGTTCCCGGGGCAGGAGGGCGGCGCGGCCCTCGCCGACGTGCTCACCGGCGCCGAGGAGCCCGGCGGCCGGCTGCCCACCACCTGGGGCTCGCTGGCGGACGCCCCGGTCACCGAGGTCGTCCCCACCGACGGCGAACTCGTCTACTCCGAGGGCGTCTTCATCGGCTACCGCGCCTGGGAGAAGGCGGGCACCGCCCCGGCGTACCCGTTCGGGCACGGCCTCGGCTACACCACGTGGGCGTACGAGTCCGCCGAGGTGAAGGGCGCCACGGTCCGGGTGCGGGTGCGCAACACCGGAGAGCGGCCGGGCCGCGAGGTCGTCCAGGTCTATCTGGCGCCCGCGGAGCCGGACGCCGGACGGCCGGCGCGGTGGCTAGCCGGGTTCGCGAGCGTGTCCGCCGAGCCGGGGGAGAGCGGCGAGGCCGTGATCGAGTTGACCCGCCGGGCTTTCGAGGTGTGGGACGAGACGACCGAGGCGTGGACCTTTGTGAAGGGTTCGTACGAGATTCAGCTCGGACGCTCGATCTCCGACCGCAGGCTGACCGCGACGATTAACGTCTGATCCGGGAGAAGTACCCAGGAACAGCCCCGGTCCGGGCCCTGACACCGGGACCGGGGCTCGGGCCTTCCCCGGCCCGTCAGCGCGCCGAGAAGGCGTACACCGTCTCCGACCGGTACACCTGGCCGGGCCGCAGCACCGTGCTCGGGAACTCCGGCCGGTTCGGGGAGTCCGGGAAGTGCTGGGTCTCCAGCGCGATGCCGTCGCCGGGGGAGAAGGGCTCACCCAGCTGGTCGGCCGTGTAGAGCTGCAGACCGGGCTCGGTCGTGGCCACCGTCAGCACCCGCCCGGTCGAGGGGTCGTACAGCTCGGCGACCTCCCGCGCGTCCTCGGTCACGCCCTTGTCCAGCACGAAGTTGTGGTCGTACCCGGAGCCGACCTTGCGCGTCCGGCGGAAGTCGAAGCGGGTGCCCGTGACGTCCTCCAGGGCGCCGGTCGGGATGAGGTCCGCGTCCACCGGGGTGAACCGGGAGGCGTCCAGCCGCAGTTCATGCCCGCCCGCGTCACCGGAGTCCGCGCCCGCGAGGTTGAAGTAGCTGTGGTTGGTCAGATTCACCACGGTCGGCGCGTCCGTCACCGCCTCGTACACGAACCGCAGCGCCCCGTCGGCCTCCAGGGTGTACGTCGCCGTCACCTCCAGGCGCCCGGGGAACCCCTCCTCGCCGTGCGGGCTGACCCGCGTCAGCCGCAGCCCGTGCTCGACGGGCGTCACGTCCCACACGCGCTTGTCGAACCCGCGGGCGCCGCCGTGCAGGGAGTTGGGCGGCGTGTTGGGGTCGAGCGCGTAGGTGACGCCGTCCAGCGGGAAACGGCCGCCCGCGATCCGGTTGGCGTACCGCCCGATCAGCGCGCCGAGATACGGCCCGGGATGCGTCACGTACCCGTCGAGATCGGCGAACCCGAGGACCACGTCGGCCGTCCGGCCGTCCCGGTCGGGCACCTCCAGTGACTGCACGATCCCGCCGTACGACAGGACTCGCGCCCGAACGCCCGCGCGCTCCAGGGTCCAGCGATGGACCTCCGTGCCGTCGGAAAGTGTGCCGAAGTGTTCGCTCATGAGCGGAACACTAGTTCGTGACCGTCCGGTAGGCGATCTCCGCCAGCCGCGCCTGCCCGTCGACGCTCGGATGGAAGAAGTCCCACTGGCTCAACTGCGCCTGACCGAACCGGAAGTCGTGCACCGCGCCGCCGTCGAACCGGCAGCGGCGGTCCTTCGCGCAGACGTCCCTCAGTACCGTGTTGTACGCCTCGACCCGGCCCTGCACCGTCGCCCGGCGCTGGTTCGCCGCCGCCGTCAGGGACTCCGCGTCCCCCAGCATCGACGGGCAGATCCCCAGCTTCCACACCTGACGGCCCATCGGGCTCGTGCGGCCCTGCTCCCACAGCCGCATCAGATTCGGCACGCTCGCCACGTACACCTGGGACTTCGGCAGCGACCGGCGCAGCGTGCGCAGCGCCTCCTCGAAGCTCGCGCGGAACTCGGCGACCGGCGTCATCGAGTCGACCGACCTGCGGCAGGCGTCGTTGGCGCCCGCCATCACCGTGACCAGCTGCGGCCGGTGCGTCACGGCGCGGGCCATCTGGCCGGGAACATCACCCATCCGGGCCCCCGTCACCGCGAGGTTCCAGCTGCGCTCCGCCGCCTTCGCCCGGTCCAGCAGCCGTACCGCCAGGCTGTCGACCGCCGGACGGGTGCCGGTCGCCCAGGACACCTCGGGGCAGTCCGACAGGACCGCGCAGGCGTCGAAACCGGTGGTGATCGAGTCGCCGACCGCCGCGACCGAGGCGGGGCTGCGGTCCCACACCGGCGTCGGCTTCGGCGAGGGCCGCGCGCCGCGCGCCGCCGTGCCCGACGGGGCGGGGGAGGCGCCGCCCACGGCGTCACAGCCGGACGCGCCCAGCACGGCCGCGGTCACGGCGGCGAGCACGACGCGTGGGACAAGCCGTCGCTTCCGCATACCCGTCCATCCCCTCGTCGGACCCGTCGAAGTGTCCAACCCATGAGACCTCACCCGGGTTCCCGGGCCGCGCATGCAACGGCTCACACCCGTACAAGCGTCCTGCCGGGTGAATGGCGGGCGTTTCACGGCCCCGGGACCGACGGTACGTCACACTCCTCGCCCCGCCGCACGGTAGCCTCGCCATCGAACGTGGTCCCCGGCCACGCCCGTCCGCCCGTTCGCAAGATGTCCGCTCAGCCCGGAGGTCCCGGTGACGACACGTGGAGTTCTGTACGTGCACTCCGCGCCGCGCGCGATGTGCCCGCACGTCGAGTGGGCCGTCGCCGGGGTGCTCGGCACGCGCGTCAACCTCGACTGGATCCGGCAGCCCGCCGCGCCCGGCACCTGGCGCTCGGAGTTCTCCTGGCAGGGCGAGACGGGCACGGCGTCCAAGCTGGCGTCGGCCCTGCGCGGCTGGCAGATGCTGCGCTTCGAGGTGACGGCCGAACCGTGCCCCACCGCCGAGGGCGAGCGCTACAGCTGCACCCCCGACCTCGGCATCTTCCACGCCGTCACGGGCATGCACGGCGACATCCTGATCCCCGAGGACCGGCTGCGCGCCGCCCTGACCCGCGCCCAGCGCGAGGAGGCGGACCTGGAGGCGGAGATCGCCAAGCTGCTGGGCAAGCCGTGGGACGACGAACTGGAACCCTTCCGGTACGCGGGCGAGGGCGCTCCGGTGCGCTGGCTGCACCAGGTGGTCTGACAGCCGGCCTGACACCCGCTCACCCCCCGGCACACGAACGGCACAGGAAAGGGCCCCCGCCTCGAAGGCGGGGGCCCTTCCCGTGCGTACGGGGGTCGCTCAGACCGTCCGGAACGCCAGGACCACGTTGTGGCCGCCAAAGCCGAACGAGTCGTTCAGCGCGGCGATACGGCCCTCCACGGGCAGCTTGCGGGCCTCGCCGCGGACCACGTCGGCGTTGGCCTCGGCCTCCGGGTCGAGGTTCTCCACGTTGATGGTCGGCGGGGCCACCCGGTGGTAGAGCGCCAGCACGGTCGCGACGCTCTCGACACCGCCGGCGCCGCCCAGCAGGTGACCGGTCATCGACTTGGTGGCGGAGACGGCCATGTGGTCGGCGTCGTCGCCGAAGACCTTGCGCAGCGCCTTCAGTTCGGCGATGTCACCGGCCGGGGTCGACGTGGCGTGCGCGTTCACGTGCACGATCTCCGCCGGGTCCAGGTCGGTGCGGTCCAGCAGGTTCTGCAGGGCGTGCGAGATGCCGCGGCCCTCCGGCTCCGGCTGCACGATGTCGTGCGCGTCGGCGGAGATGCCCTGCCCGACCGCCTCGGCGTACACCCGCGCACCGCGCTTGGCGGCGTGCTCGGCGGACTCCAGGACGATCACGCCGGCGCCCTCGCCGAGGACGAAGCCGTCGCGGGCGACGTCGTAGGGACGCGACGCGCCCTGCGGGTCGTCGTTGTTCTTGGACATCGCCATCATGTTGCCGAACGCGGCGATCGGCAGCGGGTGGATGGCCGCCTCCGTGCCGCCCGCGATCACCACGTCGGCACGGCCGGTGCGGATCATCTCGATGGCGTAGCCGATGGCCTCGGCGCCCGAGGCGCACGCCGACACCGGCGTGTGCACGCCCGCGCGGGCGCCCACGGCCAGACCGACGTTGGCGGAGGGGCCGTTCGGCATCAGCATGGGGACGGTGTGCGGGGAGACGCGGCGGACGCCCTTCTCCTTCAGCACGTCGTACTGGTCGAGCAGCGTCGTCACGCCGCCGATGCCGGAGGCGATGACCGCGCCCAGGCGGTCGGGGTCGACGTTCGGGTCCTCACCGGCCCTGGCCTCGAACCCGGCGTCCTTCCACGCCTCCTGGGCGGCGACCAGCGCGAACTGCGCCGAGCGGTCCAGACGGCGGGCCTGCGGCCGCGGGATGACCTCGGTGGGCTCCACGGCGACCGTCGCCGCGATACGGACCGCCTGGTCGGCGGCCCAGTCCTGCTCCAGGGGCTTGACGCCGGAACGTCCGGCGACCAGGCCCTCCCAGGTAGAGGCTGCGTCGCCACCCAGCGGTGTGGTTGCGCCGATACCGGTGACGACCACGGTGCGATTGGTCGGGCTCACGGGAATTCTTTCTCCAACGGATACGAGGATTCAGCGGCGCCACCGCCGGGTGGCGGGGCAGTCGGCCCAGAGGCCGGATCGGCGGATCAGCCCTGGTGCTTGAGGATGTAGTCGGTCGCGTCGCCGACGGTCTTGAGGTTCTTGACGTCCTCGTCGGGGATCTTCACGTCGAAGCGCTCCTCGGCGGCGACGACGACCTCGACCATGGACAGCGAGTCGACGTCCAGGTCGTCGGTGAAGGACTTGTCCAGCTGGACGTCCTCGACCGGGATGCCGGCGATCTCGTTCACGATGTCGGCGAGACCGGCGACGATCTCTTCCTGAGTGGCGGCCATGGTGGCGCTCCTTCGTTGTTGTTCAGGTTCTTCAGAGGGTTGGGCGCCCGCCGCACAGGCGGCAGGTGGTGCGCGTCCCGTGCCGGTTCACATGATCCGGCACGGAGTGCCTAGGGGAGAGTAACGACCGTGGCGGCGTAGACGAGACCCGCCCCGAATCCGATGACGAGCGCGGTGTCGCCGCTCTTCGCCTCGCCGGTCGCCAGGAGCCGCTCCATCGCGAGCGGGATCGAGGCGGCCGAGGTGTTGCCGGTGGTGCGCACGTCACGGGCGACCGTCACGTGCTCCGGCAGCTTGAGAGTCTTCACCATCGAGTCGATGATCCGCTCGTTGGCCTGGTGCGGGATGAAGACGTCCAGGTCGTCCGGGGCGATCCCGGCCGCGTCCAGCGCCTGCTGGGCGACCTTCGCCATCTCGAACACGGCCCAGCGGAAGACCGCCTGGCCCTCCTGCGTGATCGCCGGGAACTTGTCCGTGGAGCTGTCGTACTCGTTCCACGCCACGGTCTGCTTGATCGTCTCGGACTTGTCGCCCTCGGAACCCCAGACCGTGGGGCCGATCGCCGGCTCCTGGGAGGGGCCGACCACGACCGCGCCGGCGCCGTCGCCGAACAGGAAGGCCGTGGCGCGGTCCTCCAGGTCGGTCAGGTCCGACAGCCGCTCCACACCGATGACGAGGACGTACTCCGCGGAGCCCTCGACGATCATGCCCTTGGCGAGGGTGAGACCGTAGCCGAAGCCCGCGCAGCCGGCCGAGATGTCGAAGGCGGCGGCCTTGTTCGTGCCGAGCTTGTCGGCGATCTCGGTCGCGACGGCCGGGGTCTGCTTGAAGTGCGAGACGGTCGAGACGATCACGCCGCCGATCTGCTCGGCCGAGATGCCGGCGTCGGCGATCGCCTTGCCGGACGCCTCGATCGACATCGCGGCGACCGTCTCCTCGTCGTTCGCCCAGTGCCGCGTCTGGATGCCGGAGCGCGAACGGATCCACTCGTCGGACGAGTCGATCTTCTCCAGGATCACCTCGTTGGGCACCACCCGCGTGGGCCGGTACCCGCCCACACCGAGGACGCGTGCGTACGGGGCGCCCTTGCTGGGCTTCAGCTTCGCCATGCTCCGGGGCTCCTTGTCAGGCGTGCTCTGCGACGAGCTCGCGAGCAGCGTCGAGATCGTCGGGGGTCTTCAGCGCCAGGGTCTTCACACCCGGCAGCGCGCGCTTGGCCAGACCGGTCAGCGTGCCGCCGGGGCACGCCTCGATCAGGGCCGTCACGCCGAGCTCCTTGAAGGTCTCCATGCACAGGTCCCAGCGGACCGGGTTGGCGACCTGGCCGACGAGGCGCTCCAGCACCTCGGCGCCGGTGGTGACCGCGTGGCCGTCCTTGTTGGAGACGTAGGCGACCTTCGGGTCGGCGGGGACGAGCTCCTTGGCGGCCTCGGCCAGCTTGTCCACGGCCGGGCCCATGTGGTGCGTGTGGAACGCGCCGGCGACCTTCAGCGGGACGACCTTGCGCACGCCCTCGGGCTTGTCCTCGCCCAGCGCGGCCAGCTGCTCCATGGTGCCGGCGGCCACGATCTGCCCGGCGCCGTTCATGTTCGCCGGGGTCAGGCCCAGCTTCTCCAGGTGCGCGACGCTGACCTCGGGGTCACCGCCGAGCAGCGCGGACATGCCGGTCTCGGTGATCGCGGCGGCCTCGGCCATCGCCAGGCCCCGCTTGCGCACGAGGGTCAGCGCGGCGGTGTCGTCGAGGACGCCCGCGTAGGCGGCCGCGGTGATCTCACCGACGCTGTGGCCGGCGACGGCGCCGGGGACGATGTCACCCAGTGCCGCGGCGGACAGCAGGCCGGCCGCGACCAGCAGCGGCTGGGCGACCGCGGTGTCCCGGATGGCGTCGGCGTCGGCCTGCGTCCCGTAGTGGGCGAGGTCCAGTCCGATGGCGTCCGACCAGGCGCCGAGGCGGTCGGCGGCACCGGGCAGTTCGAGCCAGGGGGTCAGGAAGCCGGGCGTCTGGGCGCCCTGGCCGGGAGCGACGAGTACGAGCACTCTCACACTCTCTCTTGGGGACGGCCGACGCCGCCCGTGGGGACAAGGACGAAGAACACGAGGGGGTTTTGTGGGCCCCCGACAAAAGACTAGAGCTGGAGATCGCCGTCGGCCAGACGCCCCAGGATCAGCGCTATCCGCAGCGTGAACGCGGAGCGTACATCGGAGGGTGACCAGCCGGTGACGTCAGTCACACGTCGGAGCCGGTAGCGCACGGTGTTGGGGTGAACGAACAGCATCCGGGCCGCGCCCTCCAGACTGCTCGCCTGTTCGAGATAGACGGAGAGCGTCTCCAGCAGCGCCGACCCCGCCTCCTCCAGCGGTCTGTAGATCTCCTCCACCAACTGCTCGCGCGCGCTGGGATCCCCGGCTATGGCGCGCTCCGGGAGGAGGTCGTCCGCGAGGACCGGACGCGGCGCGTCCTGCCAGGCCGTGCACGCCTTCAGCCCGGCGGCCGCCGCCTGCGCGGACCGCGTGGCGGCCAGCAGGTCCGGCACGACGGGCCCGGCCACCACGGGACCGGCCGCGTACGGCCCGATCAGCGACTTGGCCACGGCGAGCGGGTTGTCGCTGCCGCCCGCGATCACCACCAGCCGGTCCCCGAGCACCCCCGTCAGCACCTGGAGCTTGGCGTGCCGGGCGGCCCTGCGGATCGCCTCCACGGTCAGCTCGCTGTCGCCGTCGGGCGCGGTCCCGAGCACGACACAGACGTTGTCCGGGGAGCTCCAGCCGAGCGCGGCCGCCCGGGAGACGGCCCCCTCGTCGGCCTCCCCGCTGAGCACGGCGTTCACCACGAGGGACTCGAGACGGGCGTCCCAGGCACCGCGTGCCTCGGCGGCCTGCGCGTAGACCTGCGCGGTGGCGAAGGCGATCTCCCGGGCGTACACCAGCAGCGCCTCGCGCAGCACCCTCTCGTCGCCCGGCGCCGCGACCTCGTCGATCGCCGACTCCATGACCTCGATGGTGGTGCGCACCATCTCCACGGTCTGCCGCAGCGTGATGGCCCGGGTCAGCTCGCGCGGCGCGGTGCCGAAGACGTCGGTGGAGATCGCCTGCGGGGCGTCGGGATGCCGGAACCACTCCGTGAACGCGGCGATGCCGGCCTGGGCGACGAGACCGATCCAGGAACGGTTCTCCGGGGGCATGGCCCGGTACCACGGCAGCGTCTCGTCCATGCGCGCGATGGCCTGCGCGGCGAGCGAACCGGAGGACTTCTCCAGGCGCTTCAGGGTCGCGGCGTGGGCGTGGGCGTCGTGCGCGGCGGCTTCGGACTTTCGGGTTACGGGTTCGGGCACGGGGACAAGACTGCCTTATCGGGACGCCCGAGCGTGCCGGAGGGTCGCCCGCGGACTCCCCGGTGGGTCTACGGTGGTCCCCGTGATGGACGTACGGCGCGCCGCGGAGCGCTATCCGGGAGGGGATCCGGCGGCGGGCATCACCTCCCGCCACGCCTTCTCCTTCGGCCCGCACTACGACCCGGACAACCTCCGCTTCGGCGCGGTCATCGCCTGCAACGAGGAGCGGCTCGCGCCCGGCGCCGGCTTCGACGAGCACCCGCACAGCCACACCGAGATCGTGACCTGGGTCGTCGAGGGCGAGCTGACCCACCGCGACTCCACCGGCCACGCCACCGTGGTGCGGCCCGGCGACGTGCAGCGGCTCAGCTCGGCGGGCGGCGTCCGGCACGTCGAACGCAACGACGCCGACGTGCCCCTGGTCTTCGTACAGACCTGGCTGGCCCCGCTGTCGCCGGGCGGCGACCCGGCGTACGAGATCGTCCGCGGCATCGCCGACTCCACCCCGTACGCCGTCCCGGAGGCCGGCGCGATGCTCCATGTGCGGCGGCTCGTGGCGGGGGAGCGGACGGCCGTACCGGACGCGGCGTACCTGTACGTGCACGTGGCGCGCGGCGAGGTGCGGATGGCCGGGGAGGAGCTGGGCCCGGGCGACGCGGCCCGCGTCACCGGCGCCGCGGACCTGGAGGCGGTCGCGCTCACCCCGGCCGAGCTGCTGGTCTGGGAGATGGGCGGCTGACCGGCGTCAGCCGAACGGCCCACGCCGACCCCGGCAGCGGATGCCGGGATGATCCACCCGGCGTCCAATGAGGGGGTCAGTGACCGCTCGGCAGAGAAGAGCCGGGGCATGGCCAGACCCAGCACCGCTGGACACCGGGACGACGACACCCCGGTGGGGGGACTGCGACGGCTCGGCCAGTGGTGCGCGCGCCACTTCGTGATCGTGATCGCCGCCTGGGTCGTGGCCCTCGGTGTGCTCCAGGTCCTCAACCACCTCCACGGCGGCGAGTACTCCGACAACTTCGCCCTGTCCGACGTGCAGTCCGAGAAGGGCCTGGACGTCCTCAAGGCGCACGACCCGCAGGCCGGCGGGTACAGCAGCCAGATCGTCCTGCACGACGCGGACAAGCCCCTCGACTCGGTCGGCTCGCAGCTGTCGACCGCCGTCGCCGACCTGCAGAAGCTCCCGCACGTCCTGAGCGTGCAGAACCCGCTGGAGGCCACCTCCTCCAAGGTCGGGCCGCTGTCCTCGGACGGGAAGACGGGCTACGTCACCATCCGCTTCGACGAGCAGCCCTCCCTCCTCGGCGACAGCTATCTGGACGGCGTCGACAGCGCGGTGGAACCGCTCCGGCAGGCCGGCGTCGACGTCGAGTACGGCGGCTCGCTCGGCGAGCTGGAGCGGCCCGCCGGCAACGACCGGATCAGCGAGGCGATCGGCTTCGGCGTCGCCGTCGTCGTCCTGCTGATCGGCTTCGGCAGTGTCGCCGCCGCCGTCCTGCCGCTGGTCTCCGCCCTGATCGCCGTCGTCGGCGGACTGGCCTGCCTCGGACTGCTCGCCCTCGCGTTCACGTTCGCCACCGTCTCGCCCACGCTGGCCACGATGATCGGTCTCGGCGTCGGCATCGACTACGCGCTGTTCCTGCTCACCCGGCACCGGCAGAACCTCATGGACGGCGCCGACCCGGTGCGCGCCGCGGGGCACGCCGCCGCCACCAGTGGACGCGCGGTCCTGGTCTCCGGCACCACGGTGATCGTCGCCCTGATGGGCCTGTGGGTGTCCGGCGTGACGTTCATCGGCCTGCTCGGCATCGCGGCGGCCGTCACGGTCGTCTCCGCCGTCCTCGGCGCGCTGACCCTGGTCCCGGCCCTGCTCGGGCTGGTCGGCCGCGGTATCGACCGCTGGCACGTGCGCAGGCCCATCGCCGAGACCGAGGCGGGCGGCGACACGGCGCAGGGCACCTGGCACCGGTACGCGAAGCGGGTGGAGCACCATCCGTGGCGGTACCTGACCGCCGGTGTGGTCACGGTCGCGGTGCTCGCCATCCCCGTCTTCTCGATCCAGCTCGGGCACATCGGCGACGGCGCCGACCCCACGTCCTTCACCGACCGGCGCGCCTTCGACCTGATGACGGACGCCTTCGGCGCGGGTTCCAACGGACCGCTGACCGTCGTCGTCGACCAGAGCGACGTGCCGGACTCGCAGCGCTCCGACCTGGCCTCGAAGACACAGCAGGCCCTGGACGACGCGTCCGGCACCTCCTTCGTCAGCCCGCTCCAGCCGACGCAGGACGGCGACGTGCTGGTCGGCACCGTGTACTCGGCGGTGTCCCCGCAGAACAAGGACACCACGAACCTCGTCAACCGCCTCTACGACCACACGCTCCCCGACGCGGCCTCCGGCACCGCCGCCAAGGGCTATGTCACCGGGACGACCGCCGCCCAGGTCGACTTCCGGGACATCGTCGCGGAGCGGCTGCCCTGGATCATCCTCGTGGTGGTCGGCCTGGCCTTCCTGATCGTCCTCGCGGTCTTCCGCGGCCTGCTGGTCGCCGTGAAGGCGGCCGTCCTCAACGTCCTGTCGATCGCGGCCTCGTACGGCGTCGTCGTCGCCGTCTTCCAGTGGGGCTGGGGCGGGCCCGCGCTGGGTGTGCACGGCAAGGTGCCCATCGAGAGCTATGTGCCGATGATGATGTTCGCGATCATCTTCGGCCTGAGCATGGACTACGAGATCTTCCTGCTGTCCCGGGTGCACGAGGCGTGGAGGCGCACCGGGGACGCCAAGGACTCCGTGGCGCACGCGCTGGAGATCACGGCGCGGGTGATCACCTGCGCGGCGCTGATCATGGTGAGCGTCTTCGCCGCCTTCATCATCAGCGACAACATCGTCGTGAAGATGCTGGGGCTGGGCCTCGCCGTCAGCGTGCTCATCGACGCGACCGTGGTCCGCCTGCTGATGGTGCCGGCCGTGATGACGCTGCTCGGCGAGCACGCCTGGTGGACGCCGCGCTGGCTGGACCGGATCCTGCCGCACATCGACACCGAGGGCACCGGCGAGAAGCTCGGCCGGTGACGGGGGCTACACCTCGGCGAGCACCGCGTCCGTGAAGGGCGGCCACACCTCGGCCGCCCACGGCCCGAACGCCCGGTCCGCCAGCGCGACACAGGCCACGCCGGCGTCCGGGTCGATCCACAGGAACGTGCCGGACTGGCCGAAGTGCCCGAAGGTGCGCGGCGAGGACGTGGCGCCCGTCCAGTGCGGCGCCTTGCCGTCCCGGATCTCGAAGCCCAGCCCCCAGTCGTTGGGGTTCTGGTGCCCGTACCCCGGCAGGACGCCCTTGGTGCCCGGGTACTGCACGGTCATCGCCTCCGCGACCGTCCGCGGGTCCAGCAGCCGGGGCGCCTGCACCTCCGCCGCGAACCGCAGCAGATCCCCGACCGTGGACACGCCGTCCTTCGCCGGGGAGCCGTCCAGCGTCGTGGCCGTCATGCCCAGCGGCTCCAGCACCGCCTGGCGCAGATAGTCCCCGAACGGGATGTCGGTCGCCTTGGCGATGTGGTCCCCGAGCTGCTCGAACCCGGCGTTGGAGTACAGCCGCCGCTCCCCGGGCGGGGCCGTCACCCGGTGCTCGTCGAACGCCAGCCCCGAGGTGTGCGCGAGCAGATGCCGCACCGTCGAGCCCTCGGGCCCGGCCGGCTCGTCGAGCTCGACCGCGCCCTCCTCGTAGGCGACCAGCGCCGCGTACGCGGCCAGCGGCTTGGTCACCGACGCGAGGGGGAAGCGGTGTCCGACGGGGCCGTGGGTCCCGAGGACCGTGCCGTCGGCGCGGACGACCCCGGCGGCGGCGGTGGGAACAGGCCAGTTCTCGATCAGTGCGAGGCTGCTCAGCGACATGCTGTCGAGCCTAAGCCTCGCCGCCGCAGGCCGTGACACGGCGTCGGCACTCCCGTGCGGGCACGTGGGCCGCGGGGATCAGGCCATGCCCGCCGCGTTTCTCACCGGTTCCGCTTGCTTGGAGCGCACTCCAAGGCCATAGCGTGGACGGTATGACGGTGATGGAGACCACGAGCACCGACAGCTGCACCGCCCCGCCGCGCCCCGGCCGGCGCCCCCAGGGGCAGGACAGCTACACGATCAGCGAGGTCGTCGCGTTCACCGGCCTGACGGCCCACACCCTGCGCTGGTACGAGCGCATCGGCCTCATGCCGCACATCGACCGCTCGCACACCGGCCAGCGCCGCTACAGCAACCGGGACCTGGACTGGCTCGACCTCGTCGGGAAGCTGCGGCTCACCGGCATGCCGGTCGCCGACATGGTCCGCTACGCCGAGCTGGTGCGCGCGGGCGACCACACCTTCGGCGAGCGCTTCGAACTGCTGGAGACGACCCGCCGGGACGTCCTCGCCCGGATCGCCGAACTGCAGGACACGCTGGCGGTGCTCGACCGGAAGATCGATTTCTACGCCGACGCCGGCCGCCGCTTCGAGCGGGAGGCCTACAGGGACGAGAAGACGGAGCAGGCTGGATGAGCGACGGCAGGATGACCACGGCGCGCCTCGGCGCGGACGGACCCGAGGTGGGCGTCCAGGGCCTCGGCTGCATGGGCATGAGCTTCGCGTACGGCCCGTCCGACGCGGACGCCTCCCGGGCCACCCTGGAGCGGGCCCTGGACCTCGGCGTCACGCTGTACGACACGGCGGACGCGTACGGGAGCGGAGAGAACGAGCGGTTCCTGGCGCCCTTCTTCAAGGCGCACCGCGAGGAGGTGGTGATCGCCACCAAGTTCGGCCTGGCGATCCACCCCGACGACCCCACGAAGCGGATCATCCGCAACGACGAGCCCTACATCCGCCGGTGCGTCGAGGCGAGCCTGAAGCGGCTGGACGTCGACGTCATCGACCTCTACTACATGCACCGCCGCCAGGTGGAGGTGCCTCTCGAGGAAACCGTCGGTGTGATGGCCGACCTGGTCCGCGAGGGCAAGGTGCGGCAGCTGGGCCTGAGCGAGGTCACGGCCGGCGAACTCCGCCAGGCGCAGGCGGTGCACCCGATCGCGGCCGTCCAGTCCGAGTGGTCCCTGTTCAGCCGGGACATCGAGTCCGGTGTCGTACCGGCCGCCCGCGAGCTGGGCGTGGCCCTGGTGCCGTACTCCCCGCTGGGCCGGGGCTTCCTCACCGGGTCCTTCGCCCGCGCCGAGGAGCTGAGCGCGGACGACTTCCGCCGCCAGCAGCCCCGGTACACGGGAGAGAACGCCTCGGCCAACGCGGCCCTGCTCGAGCCGATCCGCGCCCTCGCCGAGGCCCGGGGCGCCACACCCGGCCAGATCGCCCTGGCCTGGGTCCAGCAGCGCGCGGCGGTGCACGGCCTGCCCGTGATCCCGATCCCCGGCACCCGCAGGCCCTCCCGGGTGGAGGAGAACACGGCGGCGACCCGTATCGAGCTGGACGCGGCGGAACTGGCCCTGCTGGAGCCGCTGGCGCAGCGGGTGGCCGGCACCCGCTACGCGGACATGTCCTTCACGTCCGCCGGGCGGGAGTAGGAGCCCGCGCGGCCGGAGCCGTCACAGCTCGGCGAGCAGCTCCGCCTTCTTGCCGGCGAACTCCTCGTCCGTCACCAGCCCCGCCTGGTGCAGCTCGCCGAGGTGACGGATCCGCTCGGCGATGTCGGCCGGGTCGCGCCGCGGCGCCCCGGCCGGCGTCACGGCCGCCGGTTCGGTGCGGCGCACCGCCGCGAGGACGGCCGCGGCGAACGGCAGCGACTCGTGCACCGGCCCGTACCCGAGCCCGAAGACGACGGCCGCCGGGTCCTGGTCGGCCTGCGCGGGCTGCTGCGAGGAGTCCCGTCGCAGCAGGCGCAGATGCCCCTCGAAGACCTCGGGGGAGCGCCACTCGACACCGCTCAGCTCGGCCACCGGGAAACTCTGGTCGCCCGCCTTCCACTTCGCCGAGGACGCACCCGTCCAGAACCACCTGAAATGGACGATTTTCCCGTCGAACGAGGCTTTCCCGTCATATGCCTTGAACTGCAACGGCACTTCGGGCGCCCCCACGAGGAAGTCCTCGGCCGCACCGGAGTCGGTCAGCCGGTCCCGCACCTCGTCGCGGTAGTACTCGGCGAGCGTCTCGCGCTCGGCCGGCAGCACCAGCCGGTACGGATCGCCGCCCTCCTTCAGCTGCCCGGCGGCCGCGGAGAGCAACGGATCGGCGCCCGCGCGCAGTTCGAGCCGCAGCACGACGGTCCCGCGTCTGCCCGGCGTCAGCGTCGCGTCGGCGATCGCCCGATAGGGGACGCGACGCTCGCCGAGGGCCTGGAACAGCCTCGGTGTCCGAAGGCCCCGTTCGTAGCGGATGAGCACGGAGTCGGACTCGAACTCCCAGGCGGCATGAAATCCGGCCAGTACGTCACCCATGCGGCTCATCGTATGCGGCACGTGTTCCTCCGTCCCCACCCCGCGCACACCGCGATTGCTCCCGTCTCTACGCGCGTCCGGCCGGCGCGGCGTCGGACAGGCCCGCACGGCACCCGACGGTGCCGTCGGCGCACCGCACCGACTCGTAGGCGCCGACCCCGATCTCCGCGAAGTTCGCCACACTCTCCGTGCCGGGCTCGAAGTAGCCGCTGTGGCCCTTCGCGTCCCGGGCCGACAGCACCCGGGCACCGAACACCGAGGACACCGGGTCCTCGCCGTGCCCGAGGCCGCCGAGCTCCAGATACGGCACGTCCTGCACCCAGTCGTCGGCGTCCCGCATCGCCCACACGTGCGCGGAGGTGCGCAGCTGCGAGGCCCGCTCCACCCGCATGCCGGGGCTGCCCGCCACCGCTATGTCGGTGACCCGGCCCGGCAGTTCCCGCGCGGCCAGACCGCACAGCACCGAGCCGTAGCTGTGGCAGAACAGCGAGACGGGCGAGCGGCCCGGCAGCGCCCGCACCAGCGCGTTCAGCCGTACGGCCCCGTCGGCGGCGCGCGTCGCGGTCGCCGAGTCCAGGCCGAGCCCGCCGGGCGTGGTGTAGTCGGCCCAGGCGATGACCGCCGTACGCGTCGACGGCGCGGCCGCACGCTCGGCGTCGTACAGCGACCGGGCCATGCCGACCGGCGCCGAGTACTTGCGGTGCGTGCGCTGGAAGGTGAGCACGTCGGTGTCGACGCCGGGGACGACGACCGAGATCCGCTCGGCCCGGTCCAGGTCGCCGAAGACCTCCGCGGCCCGTCCGCCGCCGGCCGGGTCGAAGGCGAGGATCTGGCGGTCGGAGCGCAGCAGCGAGACGAAGCGCTCCTCGCGGTGGGCCGCGGCGCGCTGCCCGTCCGGCGTGAGACCGCTGTCGTGCACGCGCTTGTGCTCGACGTCACGCGCCTCGCGGAGCGCGACACGGTTGGCGCGGTAGCGCAGTTCGGCCGGGGCGCCGTTCATGTTGCCGACCGCGAGCGGATAGCGGCGCACGAGATACGAACGCTGCTGCTCGGTGAGGGAGGCGAAGAACGAGGTGAGCCGGGCGGGGGAGGAGTCCGCCGCCGGAAGCCGGCGACCGGCGAGACTGCCGTGCTCCCAGGCGCTGAGCGAGGCCTCGAGCGGGGCGGTGCCGCGGTGGTGCCGCAACGCGGTCCAGCCCGTGGTCGCCAGCATCACGAACACGACGGCCAGAGCGAGCAGAGCGCGCCAGACGTTCAGTTGCGGGGTGGTGTCGAAGGAAGTCACTGGGAGGACACACTAGGAGAACGAGAGGGTCTCGCGTTAACCAAGTGACACGGATCACGTTTTGATCAAGGTTGTGTGAACGGGCCACCTTTCTCAGCCCGTTCGCCAGCTCCCGGTGAGGGCCGGACCGACCTGTTCCAGGTACTGCACCGTCAACGCCCGTATGGCGTCCAGGCTCGTGTCGCCGCCCGTGGACCAGCTGCGTTCCACCAGCCGCATCACCCCGCCGAACACGGCCACCGCCAGCCGCGGCCGGGGGTCGGCGTCGACGTCGACCCCCTCGCGCTCGGCCAGCACCCGCGCGATCGCCTCCTCGGTCTCCAGCGAACGCCGCAGATGGGCGGCGAGGAGGACCGGCGTCGACTCGATGACCTGGTACATACGCAGGAACACCTCGACCGGCGCCACCGACTCGACCACCTCGCTGAGGGTGTCCCAGCCGTCCAGGACGGCCTGCCGCAGCGCCTCCATCGGCGCCTCGTGCGGCGGCCGGTCGCGCACCGCCCGCAGGAAGTGCGTCTCCGCCATCTCCTGCAGCGCGAGGGCGGCCTCCTCCTTGCCCGCGAAGTACCGGAAGAACGTGCGCTGCGACACGTCGACCGCACCGGCGATGTCGTCGACGGTGGTGTCCTCGTACCCCCGTGTGGTGAAGAGCTCCAGCGCGGTACGCAGCAGTGCTTCCCGGGTGCGCTGCTTCTTGCGTTCGCGCAACGTTTCCATATGTGTCAGTTACCGACTTGTGAATTGGTTTGTCAATTGTCAGTGACTGTCACTAGCCTCGAACACATGACTAGTCAGACCACCATCGACACGACGGGGTCGGGGGGCGACGCGCCGGCGGTCCCCTCGGGCGCGACGTCGGCCAAGGGGATGCGCGGACACCCCTGGCTCACGCTGATCACCGTCGCAGTGGGGGTCATGATGGTGGCCCTCGACGGCACCATCGTGGCCATCGCGAACCCCGCCATCGGCGAGGACCTGAAAGCCAGCTGGTCCGATCTGCAGTGGATCACCAACGCGTACTTCCTCGCGCTGGCCGTCTCCCTGATCACCGCCGGCAAGCTCGGCGACCGCTTCGGGCACCGCCAGACCTTCCTCATCGGCGTGGCGGGCTTCGCCGCCTCCTCCGCCGCCATCGGGCTCTCCCAGGGCATCACGATGGTCATCGTCTTCCGTGTCCTGCAGGGTCTCTTCGGCGCCCTGCTGATGCCGGCCGCGCTCGGCCTGCTGCGCGCGACCTTCCCGGCCGAGAAGCTCAACATGGCCATCGGCATCTGGGGCATGGTCATCGGCGCCTCCACCGCCGGCGGCCCGATCCTCGGCGGTGTCCTCGTCGAGCACGTCAACTGGCAGTCCGTCTTCTTCGTCAACGTGCCGGTCGGCGTCCTCGCCGTCGCGCTCGGCGTGTGGATCCTGCTGGACCACCGGGCGGAGAACGCGCCGCGCTCCTTCGACCTGCTCGGCATCGCCCTGCTGTCCGCCGCGGTGTTCTGCCTCGTCTGGGCCATCATCAAGGCCCCGGAGTGGGGCTGGGGCGACACCGGCGTGTGGGCGTTCATCATCGCCTCGCTCGCCAGCTTCGGGTTCTTCGCCTACTGGGAGACGAAGGTCAAGGAGCCGCTCATCCCGCTGGGCCTCTTCCGCTCGGTCCCGCTGTCCGCGGGTGTGGTGCTGATGGTCCTGATGGCCATCTCCTTCATGGGCGGCCTGTTCTTCGTCACCTTCTACCTGCAGGGCGTCCGGGGCCTGGGCCCGGTCGACGCCGGTCTGCACCTGCTGCCCCTCACCGGCATGATGATCGTCGGCTCCCCGCTCGCGGGCGCCATGATCACGAAGGTCGGCCCCCGTATCCCGCTGGCGGGCGGCATGGCCCTCACCGCGCTCGCCATGTACGGCATGTCGACGCTCGACACGCACACCGGCAGCGGCGTGATGTCGCTCTGGTTCGCCCTGCTGGGCCTGGGCCTCGCCCCCGTCATGGTCGGCGCCACCGAGGTCATCGTGGGCAACGCGCCGCTGGAGCTGTCCGGTGTCGCCGGCGGTCTGCAGCAGTCCGCGATGCAGGTCGGCGGAAGCCTCGGTACGGCGGTGCTGGGCGCCGTCATGGCCTCGAAGGTCGACAACGACCTCCCGGGCAACTGGACGGACGCGGGACTCCCGCCGCTCGCCCCGGAGCAGCTGGAAGGGGCGGCGACCGCCGTGCAGAAGGGCGGCGCCCCCGTGCCTCCGGGCACCCCCGAGGCGATCGCCACGAAGATCACGGACGTGGCCCACGACACCTTCATCTCCGGCATGAGCGCGGCCTCCCTGGTCGCCGCCGGTGTGGCCGTCGTCGCCGTCCTCGTCGCCTTCCTCACCAAGAGGGGCGAGAACGCGGGCGCCGGAGCGGGCGCCGCGCACATCTGACGCGTGCGAACGGAGGGGTTCGCGGCGGGAGTCCCTCATCAGGGTGACAACGCCGTGGATCCCTCCCGTCGTCCGGCCCCGCAGGTGACAGTAAGTCAAGCCGGGGCCAGCGGCGCGCTGCCGGAGGGGGACGGCGCGCCGCCGGTCCGGCAGAGCGGGAATGAAGTCCGCCCCAGCGGTTACTCGTCAAGTCCAAAGCCGAACCAGGGAGTTGACGATGGCGGGCTTCGGACACGGCACGCGCAGGCACCCCCGCTCACGTGGCCGGACGTGGTCACGGACCGGGCCGGACAGCGCGACGCTGGGAATCGTCGGAGCCATCTGCGCGATCGCCGGATTCTTCGTACTGGGCATCATCCTCGGCCCGGTGGCGATCGTCTGCGGCTGGCTGGCCATGGGCCGCTCATGGTCGGGAGCCCGCCCGGCCCCCGCCCTGGTGGCGCTGGTCCTGGGCGCGATCGACACCCTGCTGGCGATCATCTGGCTGGCGGGTGCGGCCACCCCGGGCATCGGCCTGGCCTGACCCGCCCGGCCCTACGGCGGCCGCCGCCGTTGACGGCCACGCCGGCGGGTCACCCGGCGCCCTGATGTTCCCTTCGGTCCATACACCCTTCAGCACATGACGACGGGGTGGGGCGCCCCACGGATCACCCGTGGGGC
>NZ_JBHWJK010000002.1:0-41392 GCF_042731455.1 Streptomyces sp. NPDC059852
GGGCGACGCTTATCTGAATTACTGCCACCCGCCCGACCGAGGACGGACACCCCCCACCCCGGCCCCGACCTCCCCCCCCCCCACCGAAGGCGCCACGCGAACCCCACCCAAGAGGCGGACGCGCCGCAGGCACAGGCCGGGCCCCCACCGTGTGGCGGACGACTCACCCCACCCGGCCCGCACCCCCCGGAACCGATCCCACCGACACTCGCGTCTTGGGGATCGTGCAGCGTCAAGGCTCCAGCGGCGACAACGCCGTGATCCGCGTCCGCGCGACAGGAGGCATCCTCCTGGTCGCCCACCTTGCGTTCGTCGCCTGGCTCACGCTGCGCCCCCTGGACGTCCCCTGGGTGATGCCCGCCAATCTCCAGCCGTTCGCCGGCCTCCGCGCCGACCTCGCCCTCGGCTGGCGCGAGGCCACCCGCTGCATCGTCGAGGGCCTCGCCCTGCTCGCCCCCCTCGGGGTCCTGCTGCCGATGGCCCACGGCAGGACGACGTCCTCCCCGCTCGGCTCCCTGGCCCGCACGACGACCGCGGTCGCCCTCATCTCCCTCGGCATCGAACTGCTCCAGACCGGCGTCCCCGGCCAGATCGTCGACGTCGACTCCCTCCTGCTCAACACGCTGGGCGCGGCCATCGCCCACACCGCCGTCGTCCCCGCGGCCCGGGCCCGCCTCCGCCGCGGCTCCCCCGAAGGCCGGCGCGCCCCGGTACCCCAGGAGGAGCCGTCTCAGGGTCGTACCCCGACGATCCCCAGGGTCGGGATGGCCCCGTAGCACGACGCTTCATCCCGTTTGTCCTCGTAGCGTTGGGATCAGTGGAAGAGACACCACTCGGAGGGCCCGACCAGGCGCCGCCGACCGACGCTCACGAAGGAGCCGCACCATGACCGCGCTCGCCCGCCCCACCCACGGCCGCATGATCGGCGGAGTGTGCGCCGCGCTGGCGCGCCGCTTCGGCACGTCCGCCACGACGATGCGCGTGATCTTCCTGGTCTCCTGTCTGCTGCCGGGCCCGCAGTTCCTGCTCTACATAGCGCTCTGGCTGCTGCTGCCGTCGGAGAAGACGGAGGCCACACGCACGGCGTGGTGACACGACGAACCCCCTGACCGACCACCGGTCAGGGGGTTCCCATGTGCACGGATCGGATCAAGCAGCCGCCACGACGTCCCCGCGCACCCGAGCCGCCCGCGACCCCACGACAGTGATCGCCACGACACCCAGCACCGCCACCAGCCCGACCCCGACGGTCCCGCCCCACCCCCCGGCATGGAAGGCGACGGCCCCGAAGGTGCTCCCCGCGCTGGAGCCGATGTAGTAGGCCGACTGATACAGCGCGGCCGCCTGCGCCCGCCCGTGCGAAGCCGTCTTGCTGACCGCCGACGACGCCACGGCGTGCCCCGCGAAGAACCCGGCGGTGATCAGCACGAGCCCCGGCAGCACCAGCGGCAGCGCCCCCGCCAGGGACAGCAGCAGCCCCGACGCCGTCGTGGCACCGGCCGCGTACAGGGCGCCCCGCCGCCCGAGCCGGTCCACCAGCCGCCCCGCCGTGGACGCGGACACCGTGCCGACGAGGTACACGAGGAAGATCGAGCCGACGACGCCCTGCGGCAACGAGAACGGCGCCTGAGTGAGCCGGTACCCGATCACGGTGTAGACACCGCCGAACACCGTCATGAACAGCGCGCCGATCGCGTACAGCCGCCGCAGCAGCGGATCGGACAGATGGTCCCGCACGGTCCGCGCCAGCACCCGCGGCCGCAGCGACCCGGGCGTGAAGTGCCGCGGCGCCGGCAGCAGCAGCCGGAAGGCGACCGCGCAGGCCACCGCGACCGCTCCGATGACGCCGACCGCCATCCGCCAGCCCCACTCCTGGGCCACCCAGCCGGTGATGACACGGCCGCTCATGCCGCCCACGCTGTTGCCGGCGACGAACAGCCCGATCGCCGTGACGAGCGCCCGGGGCCGCACCTCCTCGGCGAGGTACGCGGTCGCCGAGGCCGGCAGGCCCGCCAGCGCGGCGCCCTGGACCGCCCGCAGGACGACGAGCGAGGTCAGGTTCGGTGCGAACGGCACCGCGAGGCCGACGGTGACCGCGACGGCCAGGGAGGCCGTCATGACGGTACGGCGGCCGTACCGCTCGGAGAGGGCGCTCATAGGGAGCACGAACAGGGCCAGTCCGCCGGTCGCGGCCGCCACGGTCCAGCTGGCCGCGCTCGCGGGCACGCCGAACTCACCGGAGATCAGCGGCAGGAGGGCCTGCGTGGAGTAGAGGAGGGCGAAGGTCGCGACGCCCGCGAGGAAGAGAGCCAGGCTCATCCGGCGGTAGCCGGGCCCACCCGGGGCCATGCGGGAGTCGTCGACGGGGGCTGCGGGTGCGGCGGCCACGGAAGTGGACGCCCCGGTACTGGCGGGAGACATGCTTCGACGCTACGAACCCCGCCACTGATCCGTCCAATGCATGGATTCGCCATAATCGTTCCCATGGCGCATCAGTACAGTTCACGACGTCGGCTGTCACCGTCCAGTGACACAGAAGACATGGCCGACATGGCGCGGCTGCTCGCCCCCCGCCTCGCGTACTTCGCCGGTGTGGCCCGCACCGAGCACGTCACCCGGGCCGCGCACGAGATGGGCGTGCCGCAGTCCACGCTGTCGCGGGCCATGGTCCGCCTGGAGCAGGACCTGGGCGTGGATCTGTTCGCCCGCCACGGCCGTACGGTCTCGCTGACCCCCGCGGGCCGCACCTTTCTCGCCTCGGTCGAGCGCGCCCTCGCCGAGGTGGAGCGCGCCGCCGAGGAGGTCCGCGCCGACGCCGACCCGGCGAGCGGCAAGGTCGCCTTCGGCTTTCTGCACACCATGGGCGCGGAGACGGTGCCCGGCCTGCTGCAGGCGTTCCGTGCCGATCATCCCCGGGTCCGCTTCAGCCTGGTGCAGAACTACGGGGAGGCGATGCTGGAGGGCCTGCGGGCCGGTGAACTGGACCTGTGCCTGACCTCGCCGGTCCCGGACGCCCCGGACCTGGTGGCCCGCCGCCTGGACGAGCAGAAGCTGCGGCTGGTCGTCCCCGCGGAGCACCGTCTCGCCGCCCGCCGGCGCATCCGGCTGGCGGAGGCGGCGGAGGAGAACTTCGTGACGCTGGAGCCGGGCTACGGGCTGCGCCGGATCACCGACGACCTGTGCCGGGAGGCCGGGTTCCGGCCGCGGATCGCCTTCGAGGGCGAGGAGGCGGAGACCCTGCGGGGCCTGGTGGCGGCCGGTCTGGGCGTGGCGCTGCTGCCGCCGCCGGCCGTGCCCCGGCCGGGGGTGAGCGAGCTGACGGTGACGGCTCCCCGGGCTGCCCGGGAGATCGGCGTGGCCTGGCTGGCGGACCGCCCGGACACGCCTCCGGTGGCGGCGTTCAAGAAGTTCCTGCTGTCCCGCAGGGGGATGTTGCTGCCGTGAGGAATCGAAGCGGACCGGACACCACGCCTACCGCCGCAGCGACTTCCCGAACCCGGAGGCGAGCGGCATGCGCAGCCCGAGCGGCGGCGGTGCGGCGAACGCGTCGGCGACCGGCCGCGAGAACACCGTCCCGAACAGGGACCCCATGACGAAGTCCTGCGCGAGAGCCAGCACTTCGTCCCGGTGCTGGTGCAACCGGTGCCGGTCGGAGTGCACTTCGAACCGGCACACCTCCCGGTTCGCCTTCTTGGCCCGCGCCGCCAGCCGGAAGGACAGCTCGGGGTCGGTGCGCTCGTCGTTCGTGCCGTGCACGATCATCACGCGCCGCCCGGCGAGCTGCTTCACCGGTTCGGGCGAGTCCGCGGTGTCCTCCTCGGGCAGCCAAGGGGCGATGGCCAGCACGGAGTTGACGGCCTCGTGGCCGCCCGCGCGCAGCGCCGCCCGTCCGCCCATGTCGAGGCCGGCGAGGCACACGGGCACGTCGCCGTACAGCCGTACGGCCTCGTCGGCGGCCCACAGGGCGTCGCTCAGGAGGGCGGCCTCGTCGCCGTTCCAGCCGCGGTAGCGGTAGTGGACGACGTGGACGGCGAGCCCTTCCCCGCGCCCCGCCCGGTGGAGCCGTCGGCCGAGGGCGCGGATGAGCGACGTGGCCAGCAGCGGCGCGGGTCTGCGATATGAGGTGGCGTCACCTGGCGGGAGCAGCAGGACCACGCCGCTCACCGCCGTCGGCTCCGGCCCCATCGCCCTGCCCAGCCGGACCCTGCGCACCGGCGTCGCTTGCTGTGCCATGACAGAACAGTGGCAGAAGTGGGGGCGTCCGCGAGCCGTCCGTGCGGTCACCGTTACGTATCGACGGATGTGTAAAGCGGCGATCCGGACATCTGCGCGGGGACACGCTCTCTACGCGCGTAGGCGTTAGAGTGCGGAAATGACGAGCCAGACTGCCCCGAAGGCGCACACCCCGAGCTCGGACCAGATCCGCCGGGCCCCGAAGGTTCTGCTGCACGACCACCTCGACGGCGGGCTCCGCCCCGGCACGATCGTCGAGCTCGCCCGCGAGTCCGGCTACTCCGGGCTTCCCGAGACCGACCCCGGCAAGCTCGGCCTCTGGTTCCAGGAGGCCGCCGACTCCGGCTCGCTGGAACGCTATCTGGAGACGTTCTCCCACACCGTGGCGGTCATGCAGACCCGTGACGCCCTGGTGCGCGTCGCCCGCGAGTGCGCGGAGGACCTCGCGGAGGACGGGGTCGTCTACGCCGAGGTGCGCTACGCCCCGGAGCAGCACCTCGAGGGCGGGCTCACCCTGGAGGAGGTCGTCGAGGCCGTCAACGAGGGCTTCCGGGAGGGCGAGCGGATCGCCCGGGACAACGGCCACCGCATCCGGGTGGGCGCGCTGCTCACCGCGATGCGGCACGCGGCCCGCTCGCTGGAGATCGCCGAACTCGCCAACTCCTACCGCGACCTGGGCGTCGTCGGCTTCGACATCGCGGGCGCCGAGGCGGGCCACCCGCCGACCCGGCACCTCGACGCCTTCGAGTACCTGAAGCGCGAGAACAACCACTTCACGATCCACGCCGGTGAGGCGTTCGGGCTGCCGTCCATCTGGCAGGCCCTGCAGTGGTGCGGCGCCGACCGGCTCGGGCACGGGGTGCGCATCATCGACGACATCCGGGTGCGGGACGACGGCTCGGTGGAGCTCGGCCGGCTCGCGTCGTACGTGCGGGACAAGCGCATCCCGCTGGAGCTGTGCCCGAGCTCCAATCTGCAGACGGGGGCGGCCGACTCGTACGAGGCGCACCCCATCGGGCTGCTGCGCCGGCTGCACTTCCGCGCCACGGTGAACACGGACAACCGCCTGATGTCCCACACCAGCATGAGCCAGGAATTCGAGCATCTTGTCGAGGCGTTCGGTTACACGCTCGACGACATGCAGTGGTTCTCCGTCAATGCGATGAAATCATCGTTCATTCCTTTCGATGAACGGCTGGCCATGATCAATGACGTGATCAAGCCCGGATATGCCGAACTCAAGTCCGAGTGGCTTTTCCGACAGACGAGCTGTACCAGCGGTTCTCCTGGCGAGGAGGACTGACCGAGGGCCCTGCGGGCACAGAGACTCCGGATGCCGTTCACCATCCGTCCGCAATTCGATGTTTGCGGCCGGACGGCGGGGGTGTTTACGGTCGAAGAACCGCTCACATCCCCGTTCTCGAATTCCGAGGTTTTCCATGAAGCAGTCTGCCGCCAAGTCCCTCGGTGTCGCCGCGCTCGGTGCCGCCTTCGCCGCCACGGGCGCGGGTGCCGCGAACGCCGCGCCCGCCGTCCCCGACGTTGGCGCGGCGCTGGACACCGTGACCCGGACGCTCCCGGCCGAGAGCCTGACGCAGGCCGCCCCGAACGCCGCCGAGGGCCTGGCCGGCGGGCAGGAGGCGGTGGCCGCCGGGCTGGCCGCCGCGCAGCCGACCGCCGAGCGGACCCTCGCGGGCGCCCCGGCGCTGGCCGCCGCCCCGACGGGCGCCGCCTCCGGGCTGCTCGGCGGGCTGCCGGTGCAGAGCCTGCCGGCGCAGGGTCTCCCGACGCAGGGTCTGCCGGTGAACGGCGTCCCGCTGGGCTGAGCCCGGAGCACGGCCGCACACCATCGGGGCGCACTCGCGACATGAGGGTGCGCCCCGCTGCCGTGCCCCGTCCACCTGCGGGTTCTCCGACTCCGGGGGCCATTGTCAGTGGGCTGCGGTAGCTTCCGAAGTGGTGGGACGCGACGAGGCGTCCCGCGGGACGGCCACAGGGGTGGGTGGACGATGAGCGACGGTACGGCGACCACGACGACGGACCTCGACGTCAGGCTGGAGAAGCACCGCGTCGAGCTGACCGGGTACTGCTACCGCATGCTCGGTTCGTCCTTCGAGGCCGAGGACGCGGTGCAGGACACGATGGTGCGCGCCTGGCGCAGCTACGACAAGTTCGAGGGCCGCTCCAGCCTCCGCTCGTGGCTGTACCGCATCGCGACGAACGTCTGCCTGGACATGCTGACCGCGGGCAACAAGAGGGCCAGGCCGATGGACCTCACCGAGTCGACGCCGCTCGCGCAGGCGGCCCTCGCCCCGCGCCCGGACCACACCTGGCTGGAGCCGGTGCCGGACAGCCGCGTGCTGCCCACCACGGACGACCCGGCGGAGGCGGCCGTCGCCAAGGAGTCGGTGCGGCTCGCCTTCATGGCCGCGCTCCAGCAGCTGCCCCCGAAGCAGCGGGCGGTGCTGATCCTGCGCGAGGTGCTGGCGTGGAAGGCGAGCGAGGTCGCCGAGCTGCTCGGCACCTCGGTCGCGTCGGTCAACAGCGCGCTCCAGCGGGCCCGGGCCACCCTCGCCGAGCAGAAGCAGCCGGGCGCCGAAGCGGCGGTCGCCGATCCGCTGGACGAGGAGCAGCAGCGGCTCCTGGACCGCTATGTCGCCGCCTTCGAGGGGTACGACATGACGGCGCTGACCGCGCTGCTGCACGAGGACGCCATCATGACGATGCCGCCGTTCGACCTGTGGCTGACCGGCGCCGGGGACATCACCGGTTTCATGACGACGCTGGGCGCCCCGTGCGCGGGCTCCCGGCTGGTCCCCGTCCAGGTCAACGGGCTGCCGGGGTTCGCCCAGTACAAGCCGGACCCGGAGGCGGGCGGGTTCACGCCGTGGGCGGTCCAGGTCCTGGAGATCTCAGGGGGGCGGATCACCGGGTTCCACTGCTTCCTCGACACGAAGCGCTGGTTCCCGCTCTTCGGGCTGCCCCTCCACCTCGAAGCGGAGGCCGACGAGGTCCAGAAGGGCCTCTAGGGCGGGGTCCGGGTCGCGCAGCCGTATCCGGCCGCCGGTGCGCCGGGCGGTGAGCTGGAGCCGGGCCAGCAGATCGACGGTGCCCAGGCCGGGCGGGCCGAGCCCGCCGACGTCGCACACGACCACCCTCGACCGGCCGTCCTCCAGCCGCGCCCGGACGACCGCGCACAGCCCTGTCACCTCACCCCGGGTGACGGGGCCGGCCAGCACGAGTACCGCGGGTGTCATCGCGTCCACGACCGGTAGACCGGACCCGGCCCGCCAACTCATCGCGGGCGCGGGCCGGCGTGTGCGCCGACCGGGATCACATTGACCCGGCACCCTCCCGCACCGGAGGGTTGGGTGTATGCCCCAAGCACCGGCTCCTCCTCGAAGACCGCGCGTCCCGCTTTCCGCGAAGGGGGCTCCGTGCAGGGGGTGTTGACAGGGTTCGCGGTGATCGCGGTGGTCATCGCCGTCGGCTATGTGATCGGCCGGCGCGGATACCTCGGGGAGCACGGCCGGGAGGTGCTGACGAAGCTGGCCTTCCATGTGGCGTCACCGGCACTCCTCTTCACCACGCTCGCGGGGACCGACCTCTCGGTGATCTTCTCCAGCCGTCTCCTGGTCACCGCGCTGAGCACGGCCGCCGCGGCCGGGGTCTTCGTGGCAGTCGGCGCCGTACGCCGCTGGGGCGTGGGCCGCACCACGATCGGCGCCCTGTGCTCCAGCTACGTCAACTCGGGGAACCTGGGCATCCCGATCGCCGTGTACGTCCTCGGCGACGCGTCGCTGGTCGCCCCGGTGCTGCTGTTCCAGCTGGTCGGGGTCACGCCGGTCGCGCTGACGATCCTCGACCTGTCCGGCGGCGGCGCGAAGGGCAGCCCGCTGTGGCACCGTCTGCTGACGCCGCTGCGCAACCCGATCGCGCTCGGCTCCCTGGCGGGTGTGGCGGTGTCGGCGGCGGGGGTGCGGGTGCCGGCGCCGGTGCTGGACCCGCTGACCCTGATCGGCGGCATGTCGGTGCCCGCGGTCCTGCTGGCCTTCGGCATCTCCCTGTGCGGCAGCACGATGCCGGGCCGGGGCCCGGACCGGCTCCCCGTGTTCCTCTCGGTGGCGCTGAAGGCCCTCGGCCAGCCCGCCGCGGCCTGGGCGCTGGCGGCGGGCGTCTTCGGCCTGCGGGGCGCTCCCCTGCTCGACGTGGTGGTGACGTCGGCCCTGCCCGCCGCGCAGAACCTCTACACCTACGCGTCGACCTACGGCGTGGCCGAACGCCTGGCCCGCGACGCGATCCTGCTGTCGACGGTGCTCTCGGTGCCGGTGCTGGTGGCGGTGGCGGCGCTGCTGGGCTGATGGTCAGTCGACGGGGAACTCACCGGTGTCGATCGTCAGGCCGAACGGATCCGGCAGCTTGATGGGGTCACCGAACTTCACGGCGCTCAGAACCCGGTAGACATCGCCCTTGGGCTCGCCGAAGAGCGTGGCGGTGGGGCCGCCGGGGGCCCAGCGGTCGACCAGCAGGTACAGCGGGATCCCGGCGGTGGCGTAGGCGGCGGGCTTGCTGACGCGGTCGTGCTGGGCGTTGGACTTGGAGGTCACCTCGACGACGAGTTCGGCCAGGGCCGCCGGGATGTGGGACTCCGCCTCCGCGCACTCCTCCACGGGCGCCACGAGCAGGTCCGGGATGAGCATGCCCAGACGGGACGGTACGGCGATCGCCAGTGTCTGGAAGATCTCCCAGTCCTCGGGGATCGCGGAGTAGAGGCGGCGTTGAATACGGGCCGCGATCACGTTGTGGCGGGACGCGGGAGCAGGTGACACGGTGATGATCCCCTCGACGATCTCCACCTTGCTGCCCTCGGGCCATTCCATCTCCTCCCAGAACCGGACGAGGTCGTCCCAGTTCCGGTCGGGGTCCTGGCTCACGGTGAGTGCGCTCATGGCGGTCTCCTATCGGTGCGTCACCGATCCCAGCATGCCGAACGGGACCGGTGGGGGTCCACCGGTCCCGTTCACCCGTAGGGGGAAACCGCAGGTCAGGCGATACGTTCCCGCACCACCGGCGAGGCGGTGAAGGCCGTGCCCGCCGGCGCGACGTCGTAGGCGTCCGTCAGCGACTGGAGCGCGTACGCGAAGCGCTCCGGGGTGTCGGTGTGCAGGGTCAGCAGGGGATGCCCCGCGGTCACCGTGTCGCCCGGCTTGGCGTGCATCTCGACGCCGGCGCCCGCCTGCACCGGGTCCTCCTTGCGGGCGCGTCCGGCGCCCAGCCGCCAGGCGGCGACGCCGACGTCGTAGGCGTCGAGGCGGGTGAGGACGCCGGAGGACGGGGCCGTGACGACGTGCTGCTCGCGCGCGACGGGCAGCTCGGCGTCCGGGTCGCCGCCCTGCGCCGCGATCATGCGCCGCCAGACGTCCATCGCGGAGCCGTCGGCCAGGGCCTTCGCCGGGTCGGCGTCCTTGATTCCGGCCGCCTCCAGCATCTCGCGGGCCAGCGCGACGGTCAGCTCGACCACGTCGGCGGGGCCGCCACCGGCCAGGACCTCGACGGACTCGCGGACCTCCAGCGCGTTGCCGGCCGTGAGGCCGAGCGGGGTGGCCATGTCGGTGAGCAGCGCGACCGTCTTCACTCCGTGGTCGGTGCCGAGGCCGACCATCGTCGACGCCAGCTCGCGGGCGTCCTCGATGGTCTTCATGAAGGCGCCGGAGCCGACCTTCACGTCCAGGACGAGCGAGCCGGTGCCCTCGGCGATCTTCTTCGACATGATCGAGGAGGCGATCAGCGGGATGGCCTCGACGGTGCCGGTGACGTCCCGCAGGGCGTACAGCTTCTTGTCGGCGGGCGCCAGGCCGTCGCCCGCCGCGCAGATCACCGCGCCGGTGGTGTCGAGGACGTGCAGCATCTCCTCGTTCGACAGCAGCGCGCGCCAGCCGGGGATGGACTCCAGCTTGTCCAGGGTGCCGCCCGTGTGACCGAGGCCGCGGCCGGACAGCTGCGGGACGGCGGCGCCACAGGCGGCGACCAGGGGCGCGAGCGGCAGGGTGATCTTGTCGCCGACGCCGCCGGTGGAGTGCTTGTCCGCGGTCGGGCGGCTCAGCGACGAGAAGTCCATGCGCTCGCCGGAGGCGATCATCGCGGCGGTCCAGCGGGCGATCTCGCGGCGGTTCATGCCGTTGAGCAGGATCGCCATGGCGAGTGCGGACATCTGCTCGTCGGCGACCTCCCCGCGGGTGTACGCGTCGATGACCCAGTCGATCTGTTCGTCGCTGAGCTCGCCGCGGTCCCGCTTGGTGCGGATGACGGAGATGGCATCCGTCGACAAAACAGCCATGGCTTTCCTTCCGAAGGTTCCAGGAAGACACACGGCCCCTCTGAACGGTCGCGTGAGCGACGCAGAGGGGCCGCACGGGGGTTACTTGCTGAGGTGGTCCGGTCCGAACGCCTGGGGCAGCATCTCCGACAGCGGCAGGATGCCGGCCGGGGTGTCGAGCAGCAGGTCGGGGCCGCCGAACTCGTAGAGCAGCTGGCGGCAGCGGCCGCAGGGCACCAGGGTGCGGCCCTCGCCGTCGGAGCACGCGAAGTGCGTGAGCCGGCCGCCCCCGCTGTTCTGCAGCTGCGAGACGAGTCCGCACTCCGCGCACAGGCCGAGCCCGTACGAGGCGTTCTCGACGTTGCAGCCGGTGACCGTGCGGCCGTCGTCGACGAGCGCCGCGGCGCCGACCGGGTAGCCGGAGTAGGGGGCGTAGGCGCGGGACATGGCGTCCCGCGCGGCGGCCCGCAGCTTGTCCCAGTCGACGTCGGGGGCGGCGGCCGGGCTCACTTGCCCTGTCCCTTCCGGTACGGCAGGCCGTCCGCCTTCGGCATCCGCAGGCGCTGCGCGGACAGCGTGAGGACGACGAGGGTGACGACGTACGGCGTGGCGGAGACGACCTGGTTGGGCACCTCGTTGGTGGTGGCGTACCAGGCGAACACCAGCGCGCCGACCACGGCGGTGATCATCGACGGGGCGTACTTCTTGCGGACCACCAGGTAGACGGCGCCGATGATCAGCAGCAGGGCGCCGAGCAGCAGCAGCGCGTGGACGTTGGTGGAGCCGCCGCGCAGGTTGAGGCTGTCGGTGTAGCCGAACAGGCCGGCGCCGAGGGCGAGGCCGCCCGGCATCCAGTTGCCGAAGATCATGGCGGCGAGGCCGATGTAACCGCGGCCGCTGACCTGCCCCTCCAGGTAGAAGGGGTTGGCGACGATGGAGAGGAAGACGCCACCGAGGCCGGCCAGGCCACCGGAGATGATCACGGCGATGTACTTGTACTTGTAGACGTTGACGCCGAGGGATTCGGCGGCGACCGGGTTCTCACCGCAGGAGCGCAGCCGCAGACCGAAGGCGGTCCGCCACAGGATCCACCAGGTGCCGGGGACCAGCGCGACGGCGATCAGGGTCAGCCAGGAGACGTTGGTGACCAGGCCGCCGAGCAGGCCGGCGATGTCCGAGACGAAGAACCAGCCGTTGTCGTTCAGGTCCCGCAGGCCGTCGGACAGGCCGGGCACGGTGAAGTGGCCGAGGGTCTCGACCGCCGGGGACTGCTTGGCGGAGCCGCCCGCGTGGCCCTCGAAGGCGAGGGGCGCCAGGTAGCGGGTGATGCCGAGGGCGAGGATGTTGAGCGCCACACCGGAGACGATGTGGTTGACCCGGAAGGTGATGGTGGCGATGGCGTGCAGGATGCCGCCGATGCAGCCTCCGGCGATGCCGACGACGACACCCGTCCAGGGCCCCCACTGGAAGCCGGCCCAGGCGCCGAACCAGGTGCCGAGGATCATCATGCCCTCGAGACCGATGTTGACGACGCCGGCCCGCTCGGCCCACAGGCCGCCGAGACCGGCGAGGCCGATCGGCACGGCGAGCTGCAGGGCGGTGGACATCTGGCTGACGTTGGTGATGCCGTCGGCGCCGGTGATGATGCGGACGATCGAGGTCAGTGCCAGGGCTCCGGCGATGACCAGCAGCAGCACCTGCCAGGACATACGGCGGCCGGTCGGCGCCGCGGGCTGCAGCGAGGGCTGGTTGACATCGACCGCTGAGGTCGGGGCAGTCATCGGCCAGCCACCTCCTTCGTGGTGTTGTTGTCGGCGCCGAGGACACGGCCGGCTGCCAGTTCGGCACCGACCCGGCGCTGCTGGCGGCGCAGGCCCCACTCACGGACGGCCTCGTAGGAGACGACGACCGAGAGGACGATCAGGCCCTGCATGATGACCGCGATCTCCTTGTCGTAGCCGTGGAAGTCCAGCTCGGGGGACGCCTTGTCGAGCCAGGCCCACAGCAAGGCGGCGAACGCGATGCCGACGGGGCTGTTGCGGCCGAGCAGCGCGATGCCGATGCCGAGGAAGCCGATGCCGGTGGGGAAGTTCAGGCTGTACGTGTGGGTGTCGCCGAGCAGGATCGGCAGGCCGGCGAGGCCCGCGATGCCGCCGGAGAGCAGCATGGCGGTGAGCACCATGCGCTTGGGGTCGACGCCGCTGGCCGCGGCGGCGGTCTCCGAGGCGCCGGAGGCGCGCAGGTCGAAGCCGAAGCGGGTGCGGTTGAGGACGACCCAGTAGCCGATGCCGAGCAGCACGGCGAGGAAGACCAGACCGTAGATCTCGCCGGCGTCGCCGACGGGGATGCCGGAGACCCAGCCGGACTCGTGCATCTCGCCGGTGGTGTTGTTGTTGCCGACCTTGACGCCGAAGACGTCCGGCAGCCACAGGTAGGCGATCACGGAGGTCGCGATGGCGTTGAGCATGATCGTCGCGACGACCTCGCTGACGCCCCGCGTGACCTTCAGGACACCGGCGATACCGGACCAGAAGGCGCCGGTGAGGACGGCCGTGAGGAGGAGCAGCGGCACCTGGAGGCCGGCCGGCAGGCTGGCGTGGGCGCCGACGACGGCGGCCATCATGGCGGCGAGCTGGTACTGGCCGTCGACCCCGATGTTGAACAGGTTCATCCGGAAGCCGATGGCGACCGCCAGGGCCGCGATGTAGTACAGCGACGCCTGGTTGATGATCAGCACCTGGATGTCCGAGAAGCCCAGCTGCTCGAACATCAGGGCGTACGGCTCGACCGGGCTCTTGCCCGAGGCGATCAGGACGATCGCGCTGAGCACGAAGGCCACGGCGAGCGCGATGACCGGTCCGGCCACCGCGAGGAGCACGCGCTCCTTGTCGAACTTCTTCATCAGCGTGCCTCGTCTTCGCCGGACTCGGGAGACTTGCTCAGGTTCGGAGTCCCGGGGGTGGTGTCGTCGTCCTCGAGGTGCCCGGTGGCGGCACCCGTCATCGCCGAGCCCAGCTGCTCCGGGGTGATGGTGGCCGGGTCGGCGTCCGCGACCAGCTTGCCGTTGTAGATCACGCGGAGGGTGTCGGACAGGCCGATCAGCTCGTCCAGGTCGGCGGAGATCAGCAGCACGGCCAGGCCCTCGCGGCGGGCCTCGCGGATGTGGTCCCAGATCGCGGCCTGCGCGCCGACGTCGACACCGCGGGTGGGGTGCGCGGCGATCAGGAAGCGCGGCTTGTGGCTCATCTCGCGGCCGACGATCAGCTTCTGCTGGTTGCCGCCGGACAGCGAGGCGGCGGTGACGTCGATGCCGGGGGTGCGGACGTCGTACGCCTCGACGATGCGGCGCGTGTCCTGCTGGGCGGCCTTCGGGTGCAGCCAGACGCCCTTGGCGAGGGGCTCCTCGGTGACGTGGCCGAGGATGCGGTTCTCCCAGAGGGGGGCCTCCAGGAGCAGACCGTGGCGGTGCCGGTCCTCGGGGATGTAGCCGATGCCCTGCTCGCGGCGCTTGCGGGTGGCCCAGCCGGTGATCTCCTCGTCGGCGAGGGTGATCGTGCCGGAGTCGGCGTGCTTGAGGCCGATGAGGGCGTCGACCAGTTCGGTCTGGCCGTTGCCCTCGACGCCGGCGATGCCCAGGACCTCGCCCTCGTGGATGGTGAAGGAGATGTCGTCCAGGAGGGCCTTGCCGCCGGCCGCCTCCAGGCGGAGCTTGTCGACGGTGATGACCGGGCGGTCGGTGACCGTGGACTCGGCGGTCTCCGGGGTGGGCAGCTCGCTGCCGACCATCATCTCGGCGAGCTGCTTCGGCGTGGTCTCGGCGGGGACGGCCGTGCCGACGGTGGTGCCGCGGCGGATGACGGTGATCTCGTCGGCGACGGAGAGCACCTCGCCCAGCTTGTGGGAGATGAAGATGACCGACAGGCCCTCGGACTTCAGCTCGCGCAGGTTCTCGAAGAGGGCGTCGACCTCCTGCGGCACGAGGACCGCGGTCGGCTCGTCGAGGATCAGGGTGCGGGCGCCGCGGTAGAGGACCTTGAGGATCTCCACGCGCTGGCGGGCGGCGACGCCGAGCTCCTCGACGAGGCGGTCGGGCTCCACGCCGAGGCCGTAGCGCTCGGAGATCTCCTTGATCTTGCGGCGGGCCTTGGCGCCGATGCCGTACAGCTTCTCGCTGCCCAGCACCACGTTCTCGAGGACGGTGAGGTTGTCCGCGAGCATGAAGTGCTGGTGCACCATGCCGATGCCGCGCACGATGGCGTCGGCCGGGGACGAGAAGGCGACCTGCTCGCCGTCGATCGCGATGGTGCCCTCGTCCGGCTTCTGCATGCCGTAGAGGATCTTCATCAGGGTCGACTTGCCGGCGCCGTTCTCGCCGACGAGGGCGTGCACGGTGCCCTTGCGGACGGTGAGGTGGATGTCGTGGTTGGCCACGACGCCCGGGAAACGCTTGGTGATCCCGGCGAGCTCGACGGCGGTCACCTGACCGTTGACCGCCGCGCCGGCCGGAGGGCTGCTGGACGCTTTGATGGCGCACACTCCTGGGGACGGGGGTCGTCTACGCGCGTAGCGCCCCTATGGCCTGAAAAGGGGCCGGCGTACCGCGACAACGGGGTACGGGGAGCGAGCCTCCCCGTACCCCGTCGAGCGGACGAAACCCCTGGGGTTACCGCTGCTCAGGGTCTGACTTCACTCAGCTGGTCTTGACCTTGATCTCGCCGCTGACGATCTTCTCCTTGGCCGTCTTGAGGGCTTCCTGAAGCTCGGCGTCGTCCGCGAACTTCGGGTTGGAGTTCGACAGGCTCACCTCACCCGACTTCAGATCGCCTCGAACGATACCGGTCTCGGGCTTGCCGTCCTCGACCGACTTCGCCAGGTTGTACACCGCCTTGGCGACGTCCTTCATCGCCGAGGTCAGGATCGAGTCCTTGTACTTGGCGAGCGCTTCCTGGTTGTACTGGTCGGAGTCGACGCCGATGGCCCACACCTTGTTGGCGGCGGCGGCCTCGATGACACCCTGACCGGACAGACCGGCGGCGGCGTAGACGACGTCCGCCTTCTTCTCGATCTGGCCCTCGGCGGCCGACTTGCCCTTGTCGGGGCTGGAGAAGCCACCCTCCTCCGCGGTCTGCGTGAGGTACTGGGTGAGGACCTTCGCCTTGGGGTTGGTGTCCTTGACGCCCTGCTCGAAGCCGGCCTGGAACTTGTGGATCAGCGGGATGTCCACGCCACCCACGAAGCCGACCGTGTTCGTCTTGGTGGCCTTGGCGGCGGCGACACCGGCCAGGTACGACGCCTCCTCCTCGGAGAAGACGAGGTCGGCGACGTTCTTCGCCTCGACGGTGGAGTCGTCGACGATGCCGAAGGTGGTGTTCGGGAACTTCTCGGCGGCGCCCTTGACGGCGGCGGCGTAGGCGTAGCCGACACCGATCACCGGGTTGTAGCCCTGCTTGGCCAGCGACGCGAGGCGCTGCTCCTTGTCGGCGTCCGTCTCACCGTCGGTGGGCTCGAGGTCGGCGGTCTTGTAGCCGAACTCCTTCTCCGCCTGCTCCAGGCCCGCGAACGCGGCGTCGTTGAAGGACTGGTCGCCCTTGCCGCCGACGTCGTAGGCGATGGCGAGACCCTTGTCCCCGCCCTTCGAACCCTCCGAGGAGGCGTCGGTGGAGGTGCCGCCGCAGGCGGAGAGAGCGAGGGCCAGAGAGGCGGTCGCTGCGCCTGCGACCGTGATCCGGGAAATCCGGCGCATGTCGTGAGACTCCTGTCGTACTAGCGCCGGGGGGGTACAGCCGTGGGACAGCTTGCAGCAACGGCGCTGGCTTTCGCCGCAGAGTAACGCGCGTAGACCTGCCAGGAAACCCCTTCTGTCCACCTTGTTATAGGCCCGTGCCCAACCGCACGCGCGGGGCGGGCCCAGGGCTGTGCGCGGCGGCCGGAGAGTGGCCGTGGGTGACCGGCGCGTCACCCGGGGGCGGGTGCCGGGCCGGGAACGGCGAGCGGGCGGGCACCCGTCGGATGCCCGCCCGCCGAACCGTCGTACGACGCACGCCGTACGGCCGCCGCTACTCCGTCTTGACCTTGATGGAGCCGTCGATGATGCCTTCCTTGGCCTTGTCCACGGCCTCGGTCAGGCCGGGGATCTTCGCGAACTCCGGGTTGGAGTCGGAGAGGCCCACGCCGTCGACCTTGAGGTCGAAGGTCTGCGTGCCGGTCAGCGGCTTGCCGTCGTGGACGGACTTGGCCAGCGTGAACACGGCGCCGCCGACGTCCTTCAGGGCCGAGGTCAGGATCGAGTTCTTGTAGTTGGCGAGAGCCGCCTGCTTGTACTGGTCGGAGTCGACGCCGATCGCCCAGACCTTGGCCTTGGACGCGGCCTCGATCACGCCCTGGCCGGAGAGGCCGGCGGCGGCGTACTCGACGTCCGAGCCCTTCTCGATCTGGCCCTCGGCGGCGGCCTTGCCCTTGTCGGGGCTGGAGAAGCCACCCTCCTCGGCGGTCTGCGTCAGGTACTGCGACAGGACCTTGACCTTGGGGTTGGTGTCCTGGACGCCCTGCTTGTAACCGGCCTCGAACTTGTGGATCAGCGGGACGTCGACACCGCCGACGAAGCCGACCGTGTTCGTCTTGGTGGCCTTGGCCGCGGCGACGCCGGCCAGGTAGGAGGCCTCCTGCTCGGCGAAGACGAGGGAGGCGACGTTCTTGCCCTCGACCACGGAGTCGACGATGCCGAAGGTGGTCTTCGGGTACTTCTTGGCCACGGCCTCCATCGCGGGACCGTAGGCGAAGCCGACGCCGATCACCGGGTTGTAGCCCTGCTTGGCCAGCGACGACAGCCGCTGCTCCTTGTCGGCGTCCGTCTCGCCCTCGGTGGGCTCGATGTCGGCGGTCTTGTAACCGAACTCCTTCGCCGCCTTCTGCAGGCCGGCGTAGGCGGCGTCGTTGAAGGACTGGTCGCCCTTGCCGCCGATGTCGTAGGCGATGGCGAGACCCTTGGAGTCGCTGCTGCCGTCGCCGCCGCTCCCGCTGTCGCTGCTGGTGCCACCGCACGCCGTGGCAGCGAGCGCGATCGACGCGACCCCCACCGCGACACTGGTCAGTTTGGATGTCCGACGCATCGTGAAGTCCCCATTCTCCAAGCCCCGCAGTGGGTGCTGGGTTCGGCGCACATTAACGCGCGTAGACACTCCTGGGAACGGGGTTTCGCCGTGCCGTTATCCATTCGTGCCGATGGCCGGTTACGTCCTTGTGAACCACCGGATCGAAAGGCACACATGGGGCGACCGCACCCACGGTGCCTTCCGCGCGACAGCACTCCGGACCGCCCGCCATCGCCCAGACTCCCCCCGCCCTCGAGCGGTCGCAAGCGGAGTGGGCGAGACGGGTGGCGGGGTGTGCGGGGCCGGTCCGAGGGGCCCCGCGGTCAGCGGCCGGCGTCGAGCAGGGCCGCCGCCGTGAACAGCTCCACGCCGACCGCGATGGCCGACTCGTCCACGTCGAAGTCGCCCTGGTGCAGGTCACGCCCGATCCGGTCGCCCGGGTGGCGGACGCCGAGGCGGGCCATGGCGCCGGGGACGTGCTCCAGGTACCAGGAGAAGTCCTCGCCGCCGAGGCTCTGCTCGGTGGACTCGACGGAGTCGGCGCCGCGCCGGGCGGTCATCGCCTCCCGCAGCAGCTCGGTGGAGTCGGCGTCGTTGACGACGGGCGGGACGCCCCGCACGTAGTTGATCTCCGACTTGGCGCGGTGCAGGTTGGCGACCTCGTCGATCGCGGCGACGACCAGGTCGGGCGCCTGCCGCCAGGTGTCGAGGTCCAGGCAGCGCACGGTTCCGGCCACCTCGGCGTGCTGCGGGATGACGTTGGGCGCGTGACCGGACTCGACGCGGCCCCAGGTCACCGACAGTCCGCTGCGGGCGTCGGCGCGCCGGGCGACGATCGCGGGCACGTCCGTGACGACGCGGGCGACGGCGGTGACGAGGTCGGTCGTCAGATGCGGGCGGGCGGTGTGGCCGCCGGGCCCGTCCAGGGCGATCTCCAGGCGGTCGCAGGCGGAGGTGATGGCACCCTCGCGCAGTCCGATCCGGCCCGCGTCCACCTTGGGGTCGCAGTGCAGGGCCAGGAACCGGCCGACGCCTTCGAGCACCCCGTTCGCGATGGCCTCGACGGCGCCGCCGGGGAGGACCTCCTCGGCGGGCTGGAAGAGCAGGCGCACCGGCCGGGGCAGCTGTCCGCGCCGCTCCAGTTCGGCGAGGACGAGGCCGGCGCCCAGGACCACGGTGGTGTGCACGTCGTGACCGCAGGCGTGGGCGCGATCGGGCACGGTGGAGCGGTAGGAGCACTCACTCTTCGTGTCCGGGATGGGGAGCGCGTCGATGTCGCCGCGCAGCGCGAGCATGGGGCGTCCGCCGTCCCACTCGCCGATGTCGCAGACGAGGCCGGTGCCGCTCGCGAGGACGCGGGGCTTCAGGCCGGCCTTCTCCAGGCGGGCCTTGATCGCGGCGGTCGTGCGGAACTCTTGATTGCCGAGCTCAGGGTGCTTGTGGAGGTCGCGCCGGAACTCGATGAGCTCGGCGCGCAGCGCTTCCGGCACGGTGCCGGGCAGGGCTGATTCTCCGGTTTGGTCGGCCTCGGACTCTGCGGACATCTCTTGGTTCACCCTCTGAAGGGTAGGACGCCGAGACGGCCGACTGACCCTCGATCAACAAAAGTTCAACCCGTTCGGGGAAGAAAATCTGGCCGTCCGACGCGTAGGGAGTGATTCAGGTGGGTAAACTCACGCACTTCTCACCCAGCCGACCTGGGAAGTCGACGGAGCGTGACGGCGACGAGGATTTCCCCATACTCCACGGATACCACGCCGACGACAGAACCGTCGGCCGTGTTCACCTGTCGGACCGGGTGCCCGGGGCCAAGTCCCGGACCGCCGCAGGGCTCGGGGGGGCCCGGCCTGGCCGGCGGGGCTCCCCCGGAGTCGCCGGGTGCCGGCCGATCTCCCGAGGTCACGCGGACCTCGTACGACACCGTCGCAGCCGCCTCCACCTACCGCTTCCCGCGCCGGAGGGCCGACGGCCAGTGCTGAACCGGCTCACACCGGGCTGACCGCCGGGAGCCGGTGGACGTCGCGGGCGGTGCCCGTGACGTCCGACAGGAAGCCCTGGGCGCGCGGTGACGCGTGCGCCGTCAGCCACGCCGGGTCTATGTCGCACACGGCGACCCGGACGCCGGTGCCGGCCAGGGCGAGGGGCAGGGTGTGCACGACGGTCGACGGGAAGCTCAGGACCGTACGGCCGATGGGGCCGCGGCGGGCGATCAGCTCCAGGGGAAGGTCGGGCCGGACGACCTCCAGGCCCGTGCCGACCGCCAGCCGGTGCAGTTTCTCCGCGCTCTCGCGGCGGTGGGCGAAGTAACGCGTGGCGCCGTGCGCCGCGGCCAGGGCCCGGACGGCGTCCAGGTACCGGTCGCCGTCCACGACCCCGGTCTCGACCAGGGACGTGCCGACCAGGTCGGCGCCCTTGGTGAGGCGGGGCGGACCGAACCGGTCACGGGTCCAGGCGAAGGCGTTCGCCGTCACCGTCACCCCGGGCGGTGTCTCCTCCACCGGCATGGAGGAGAAGACCTCGACGGTCCGCCGGCGGCCCGGGGTCAGGCGCCTGCGGGCGGTCGCCGACACCGGTGCGAACAGCAGGTCGCGGGGGCCGGGGCGGCCGCCCTTGCGGTGCCAGCGCACGAGCCGTTCCCCGCGGGCGAGCTGCGCCACGAACTCCATGGTCGCGGTGCCGTCGTCCACGACGACGAGGTCCCCGGCACCGGTGATCGTCAGCAGGAGCTGCACATACCGGGAGAAGGGGTCGCCCAGGACGATCCGCTCGGCGCCGCGCAGCAGCGCCGCGAGGCCGCCGATGGTGCGGAAGGGGGCCGTGGCACCGCCGCGGGCCTCCTCCCAGCGGACCGTGTGCCCCTCCTCGCGGGCCAGCTCGGCCATCCGGCGGAGCTGGCCGCGCGTCATGGGGTCGGTCGGGGACAGCACGACGAGGGTGAGCCCCGCGCCGGGCGCGCGGGCATGGGCCCACTCCAGCACGTTGAGGAGCTGCACCGGGCTCTCGACGAACGCGAGCGTGGAGTGGCCGGCGTTCCCGGCGCGGCGGCTCATCGGCGTACGACCGTCCCCTGCCTCGTGGTGTCCGGGCTCAGACCGTGACCGGCTCGCCGGCCGCGGCGGCGATCTCCGCCTCGGCGACCACGCCGGAGACCCGGCGGAGCTTCTTCATCGGGCCGAGCTCGGAGTCGTAGACCTTCTTGACGCCGTCGCCGAGGGACGCCTCGATGGTGCGGATGTCCCGGACGAGGCGGGTCAGGCCCTGCGGCTCGACGGAGGCGGCCTGGTCGGAGCCCCACATCGCGCGGTCCAGGGTGATGTGGCGCTCGACGAAGGCGGCGCCGAGGGCGACGGCGGCCAGCGTGGTCTGCAGGCCCGTCTCGTGGCCGGAGTAGCCGATCGGGACGTTCGGGTACTCCTTCTCCAGCGTGTTGATCACGCGGAGGTTCAGCTCCTCGGCCTTGGCCGGGTAGGTCGAGGTGGCGTGGCACATCAGGATGTTGTCGGAGCCGAGGACCTCGACGGCGTGCCGGATCTGGCGCGGGGTGGACATGCCGGTGGAGAGGATGACCGTACGGCCCGTCGCGCGCAGCTCGCGCAGCAGCTCGTCGTCGGTCAGCGAGGCGGAGGCGACCTTGTGGGCGGGCAGGTCGAACTTCTCCAGGAAGGCGACGGCCTCGGTGTCCCACGGGGAGGCGAACCAGTCGATCCCCTTCTCCTTGCAGTACGCGTCGATCTGGCGGTACTCGTCCTCGCCGAACTCCACGCGGTGGCGGTAGTCGATGTAGGTCATCCGGCCCCAGGGGGTGTCGCGTTCGATGTCCCACTGGTCGCGCGGGGTGCAGATCTCGGGGGTGCGCTTCTGGAACTTCACGGCGTCGCAGCCGGCTTCGGCGGCCACGTCGATGAGCTTGAAGGCGTTGTCCAGCTCGCCGTTGTGGTTGATGCCGATCTCGCCGCAGATGTAGACGGGGCGGCCGGGGCCGACCTCGCGCGAACCGAACGTGCGCAGACGGGAGTGGGTGCTCATCAGGGGTTTCCTCACTTGGGCTTACTTGGGGAGGGAGTCGAGGGAGGGGCCGAGGAGCCAGCCGGCGATCTCCCGGATGGCGCCGTCGCCACCGGGGACGGTGGTGACCGCGCGTGCGGCGCCGCGGACGACGTCGTGGGCGCTCGCGACCGCCACGGGCCAGCCCACGAGGGCGAAGCACGGGAGGTCGTTGACGTCGTTTCCGACGTAGAGCACGCGCTCGGGCGCGATGCCCTGTTCCTCGCACCACTGCTTGAGTGCGAGGTCCTTGCGGTCGACGCCGTGCAGCACGGGGATCCGCAGCTTGCGGGCGCGGGCGGCGACGACCGGGTTCTGCTCCGTGGAGAGGATCAGCATCTTCAGGCCGCTCTTGCGCAGGGCGGCGATGCCGAGTCCGTCGCCGCGGTGGACGGAGACGAACTCCTTTCCGTCGGCGTCGATCAGCACCCGGTCGTCGGTCTGGGTGCCGTCGAAGTCCAGGACCACCGCGTCGATGTCGGCGGCGGCCGGCAGCTGACCGGGGAGGTCCGCGTCGAGGAGGGGGGCCAGCGCGCGGGCGCGGGCCAGGTCGTGCGGGTCGTCGATCTCCAGCACGCGGGCGGCGTCGGTGCGTACGAGGTCGGTGCGGCCGAAGAAGCGGTGCCGGTGGGTGCGGAAACCGGCCGCGTCCATGGCGTAGGCGGCGCCGGTCTCCAGGAAGTCCTGGGGGCGGTCCTGGCGGCGTGGACGCACGGCCTTGTCGTGGTTGACGCCGTGACCGGCCCCCGCGGGCGCACCGGGCTCGTCGGTCTCACGCCAGACGAAGCCGTGGAAGGGCGCCACGGTGACGGCGGTGTCGGCGCCGTTCTCGGCGACCGCGGCGACGACCTTCTCGATGTCGTCGCGGACGAGGAACGGGCTGGTGCACTGCACGAGCAGGACCACGTCGACGGGGGCTCCGTGCAGCGCCTCATGGGTGTCGAGGGCGTGCAGGACCGCCGCCTCGGAGGTGGCGGTGTCCCCGGCGATCGCGGCGGGCCGCAGCACGACCTCGGCGCCGGCCTCGCGGGCGGCGGCGGCGATGGCCCGGTCGTCGGTGGAGACGACGACGTCGGTCACCAGCCGGCTCGCCCGGCACGCGCGCACCGCGCGGGCGACCAGCGGGACTCCGCCCACCGGGGCGAGGTTCTTCGCGGGCACGCCCTTGGATCCGCCGCGTGCGGGGATCACCGCGAGCACCCGGCGGGTCGAAGCGCCGTGGCCCGCTGCGGGGTCGGACATGGGTTCTCCTTGTGGGTGGGGGCGTCGGCGGGAGGTCACAGCTCGCCCATCCGCCGGATCACCGGGGCGACGCGCTGGACGCCGTGCCGGTAGGCGCCGCGTGCGGCCCGGCGCACGACCTGCCGGACGGGGCCGGGCGCCTTGTCCGCGGCCGACGCTCCGGGCAACGGCACGCCGTCGGGGCCGAGGTGGTGGCGCGCGAGGACACCGGGCAGATAGCCGGGCGCGGTCCCGGGGGTGTACCAGGGCGTGAGCGGCGGCAGGCCGCCCGGCCGGTCCAGCAGGTGGGCGACGCGGTCGCGGGCGTGGTCGAACGCCGTGGCGTAGGTTCCGCCGGCGGCCACGCCCTGCCGGGCCACCCACTCCTCGTCCGGCTCCGGCCGGTGCCCGGCATCGAGCTGGTCCCAGGAGGCGAGGCAGCCGGAGCCGATGAAGTGGTGGTTGCCGAGGGCCTCGCGCACCCCGAGGTCGGTGAGGACGGCCGTCGGGACACGGCGGTGCAGGGCCTCCAGGGCGGCGGTGGAGCTGACCGTGACGAGCAGGTCGGTGCGGTCCAGCACCTCCCCCATGTGCCCGTACACCAGCCGGAGATTGGGCGGCAGGTCCCGGCCCCGGGCCAGTTTCTGGTACGGCAGTTCCTCGATGTGGGTGGTGTGTTCGCCGGGCCGGGAGCGCAGCTTGAGCAGCACCTCGCGCTCGGGGTGCTCGCGGGCGTGCCGGATGAGGCGGTCCAGCAGATAGGCGCGGTCCCGGCGGTTGTCCGGCACGGAGGGCTGGGCCGCGAACACCACGGTGTACGGCTCGCGTTCACCGGTGTGCGGCTCGCCGCCGAGGAAGGGCAGCGCCACCTCGGTCACCGCCGAGGCGTCGGCGCCGACTCCCTCGTACACCGCGCGGAAGCGTTCGGCGTCCTGCCGCGAGTTGGCGAGGACGAGGTCCGCGCCGTGCCGCAGCAACAGGCCGTCGGCGAGCTTCTCGTAGACGACGCCGACATAGCCGGTGACGACGACGGGGCGTCCGGGACGGTCCTTCCACACCGCGCGCAGGCCGTGCAGCATCGCCTGCACCCCGCCGCCCACCAGGGCGAGGACGACCACGTCGTACGGCTCCCGCGCCATGACGCGCAGGAACTCGGCCGCGGTCACCTCGCGCAGGGAGTCGGCGGGGGCGCCGGTCTCCTGGAGCTGACGGGCCGTGGGCGTGGCCCGGCCGCGCAGGAGGTAGCCGTCGAGGCGGAGGTCCGCGTCCTCGGGGGCGATGCGGTGCGCGGTGAGCGCTCCCCATTTCCACCGGGTGTCGGAATCCGCGAGCACGGCCGTTCGCCGGGTCTTCGTCGCACTTGCTGGCACGCCGAAGACGCTAGGAATGCATTCGAAGCTTCCGCCCAACCCGAACACAACAAACGGTTAACAGCACACCGACGAACGGCGAATCGGGTCGCGACAGGCTTGGAAAAAGGCCCGGTTCACGGCTTCGCCACACGTCGTTCACCTGAATTCAAGGAGAGTGTCAAGACGAATGCCGGGCCGCGCCCTACCGTCTTTTCCGTGGTCAAGCTCTCCGTCATCGTGCCGTTCTTCAATGTGCGGCAATACGCCCCCGACACCCTTCGGAGCCTTCGCGCGAACGCGCGCGACGACTTCGAGTTCATCCTCGTCGACGACTGCTCGCGCGACGGGACCCCGGAGATCCTCGCGCGGGCCGAGCGCGAGCTGCCGGGCGCCGTCCTCGTACGGCACGAGCGGAACGGAGGGCTGGCGACCGCGCGCAACACCGGGATCGACCGGGCGCGCGGCGAGTACCTCACGTTCCTGGACGGCGACGACTGGCTCGCGCCCGGCTACTACGACCGGCTCGTCGCCGCGATCGAGGAGCTGGGCTGCGACTTCGTGCGCACGGACCACGTCCAGTGCACCGCGCGGGCCCGTGCCGTGCACCGGGTGCCGCACGGCCGCCGCGGGGTCGTGATGCGCCCGCGGGACGCGATCCTGCCCGCCGACCGCTCCACGTCCGTCGACTACGCGTACGCCTGGGCGGGGATCTACCACCGCCGGCTGGTCGAGCGGGGGCTGCTGCACTTCACCGACGGGCTGCGCACCGCCGAGGACCGGCCGTGGATCTGGCGGCTGCACCGGGAGGCGGACTCCTTCGCGGCGGTCGGGCTGCTCGGTGTCTTCTACCGGCGCGGGGTCGCCTCTTCATTGACACAGATCGGGGACGTACGGCAATTGGATTTCATCCGCGCATTCGACCAGGTCGTCGCGGAAACCGCCGAGGACCCCGCGGCGGACGCCCTGCTGCCGAAAGCCGTGCGCACGTATTGCGCCATCATTTCCCATCACCTGGGTTCCATCGAGAGGTTCGAGCCGGCGGTGGCGAGAAAACTGAAAGCCATGAGTGCCGGGGCGCTGCGGCGGATGCCGCAGGACGTGCTGGAGGAGGCGCTGGACTCGATGGACGTGCAGCGGGCCACCCGGCTGCGGCGGCTGCGCCGCCGTCCCGCCGTCGCGGGGGCCGCCGCGTGACGACCCAGATCTTCCAGGCGTCCACGCTGTACGGCGCCGCCACCCTGGCCGCCGCCCTGGACGCGGGCTGCTTCGGCCCCGCGGACCGGCGGATCCTCCTGGTCTGCAACAACGCGGCGACCCCGGAGACCACGCCGGGCCTGGAGACCCTTCCGGGCTTCGGGCGGCTGCGCGACCGCTTCGACGACGTGCTCTCGTACAACGAGACGATCTTCCCGTTCCACCCCGGCGGCTGGGCGCCCCGGCCGGACGACCTGCCGCTGTGGGAGCGGTTCGTGCGGCACGAGTGGCGCCTGGGCGACGACGACGTGGCACTGGCGGTGGAGTCGATCCAGGTCAACCCGTCGCTGGCGCTCGCCCAGATCTTCACGGGCGCCCCGGTCACCGTGTACGCCGACGGCCTGATGAGCTACGGCCCGACCCGCAACAAGATCGACCCGCTGGTCGGCACCCGGGTGGACCGGGTGTTGCACGTCGACCTGGTGCCGGGCCTCTCCCCGCTGCTGCTCACCGAGTTCGGCGCCCCGGCGGAGATCGTGCCGACGCAGGCCCTCATGAAGGTGCTGGCCGACCTCGCGGACGGGGAGGACGGCATCCCCGACATCGAGGAGCCGGCGCTGCTGCTCGGCCAGTACCTGTCCGCGCTCGGCGTCCTCACCCCCGAGGAGGAGGACGCCCTGCACGTGCGGATGCTGCGGGGCGTGGTGGCGCTCGGGCACGAGCGGGTGGTGTTCAAGCCGCACCCCTCGGCGCCCGCGCGGTTCACCCGCAGTCTGGAGGAGGAGGCCGGGCGGCTCGGCGCCGAGCTCGTCGTCTGCGACACGCCGGTCCTCGCCGAGGTGCTGTTCCAGCGGACGCGCCCCGCGCTGGTGGCCGGCTGCTTCTCCACCGCGCTGCTCACGGCGTCCGCCCTGTACGGCCTGCCGGTCGCCCGGGCCGGCACGGAGCTGCTGCTGGAGCGGCTGACGCCGTACGAGAACAGCAACCGGGTGCCCGTCACGATCGTGGACGCGCTGCTCCCCGCGCTGGAGGACGGGGCGGCGGTCGCCGGGCGGCGCGCGGGCCGGGACGTGGAGGCGCTGTCCGCGCTGGTGCGCGCGGTCGGTTTCGCGATGCAGCCGAAGATCCTGCCGGGCCTGCGCGCGGAGGCCGAGCGGTATCTGGCGCTCCATCAGGACAGCGGCACCCTGCGTTACTTCAAGCGCCGGCGGCTGACCTCGCTGGGGCTGCCGGGCGGGCTGCCCGCGCAGCTGGCGTTCATCCCGCGCAACGCCACGGTCCGCCGCGTGGCCCGCCGGGCCCGGGACATACGCCGGTCGGCCCGCGGGGGCGCCTCGTGATCGACGCGCCCGCCCCCGCGGTCACCCCGGCCCGCCCCACCACCCCGGCTCCACCCCGTCCGACCCGGCTGCGCGCCCTGGACGGGCTGCGTCTGGTCGCCGCGCTGATGGTGGCCGCGTACCACTACGGCGGACGCGACGGCGAGGTCGCCGACGCCTGGGGCACCTCGCCGAGCCTGCAGTTCCCGACGCTGCACGGCTGGTTCGCGTACGGCTGCCTGGGCGTGCAGGTGTTCTTCGTGATCAGCGGGTTCGTGATCTGCATGAGCGGCTGGGGCCGCACCCTGACGTCGTTCTTCGCGTCCCGCGCGGCCCGCCTGCTGCCCGCGTACTGGGCCGCGGTCGTCCTGGTGACGGCCGTGTTCGCGCTGCCGGTCGTGGCGTACCGGGCGGTGTCGCCGTCCGACGCGCTGCTGAACCTGACGATGCTCCAGCAGCCGCTGGGCGCCGACCGGGTGCTGGGGGTGTGCTGGACGCTGTGGGCGGAGATCCGCTTCTACGCGCTGTTCGCGCTGTGCGTCGTGCTGCCCGGCGCGACCCGGCGTCGGATCATCCTGTTCTGCGCGGCCTGGACACTCGCGGCGGCCCTCGCGCAGGGCGCCCGGGAACCGCTCCTCGACCTCGTGCTGATGCCCGAGTACGCGCCCTTCTTCGTCGGCGGTGTCGGCCTGTACCTGGTGCACCGCGACCGCCGGGACGCCTACGCGTGGGGCATCGTGGGCGTCAGCTGGCTGATCGGCCAGCACTACGCGGTGGCCCGGCTGTGGCATGCGCCGGACGTCGACGCGTTCTCCTACCGCAGCTCCCTCGGCATCGTCCTGGTCGTCACCTGCGGTTTCCTGGCCGTCGCCGCGATCGCGCTGGGCTGGCTCGCCCGGGCCGACCGGCGCTGGCTGACCGTGGCCGGCGCGCTGACGTACCCGTTCTACCTCGTCCACGAGCACCTCGGCTGGGTCGTCATCGAGGCGCTGCACCAGGGGCTCGGTCTGCCCTCCTGGGCCACGGCCCTGCTCACGGTGGCCGCGATGCTGCTGCTGGCCCGGCTGCTCAACCGGTTCGTCGAGGAGTGGGCGACCCCGCTGCTGCGCCGCACCTTGTCCGTGCGGACCTCCCGCAGGCCATGAGCGGCGCTCAACCGATCCCGTAGCGGGCCTCGATGCCCGCGATCACCAGTTCCAGCCCCTCCTCGAAGTGCTGGTCGTAGTCGGCGAAGATCTCGGCGCCCGCCCTCGCCGACAGCGGGTAGTCGGCCATCATCCGGGCGCGTTCCTCGATGTCGTAGCCCTCGCGCCGCTCGCCGGGCAGCGGTTCGACGCCCTGTTCCTCGGTGACGAAGCCGAGCGTGTAGGCGTACGTCGTCGAGGTCGCGCGGACCGCCTGGGCGAGGGTGAAGCCGGCGGCCGTGAACAGCCGCAGACCGTCCTCCATCTGCTCGGCGTGCACCATGCCGGTGAACCGTGAGCCGCTGAACACCTTCGCGCCGTCGCGGTAGCCGCGCAGTGCCGCGCGCAGCCCGCGGTTCGTCCTCAGCAGCCGTTCGCGCCAGGTGTCGCCGGGGTCCAGCGGGGTCCCGGCGACCATCCGCCGGTACATCTCGGTCGCCATCTCGTCCAGCAGCGCCTGCTTGTCCTTGAAGTGCCAGTACAGGGCGGGCGCCTTCACATCGAGCTCGCGGGCGATGGCGCGCAGGGTCAGCCCGTCCAGGCCGACCTCGTTCAGCAGTTTCAGGGCGGTGTCGGCGACCCGGGTGCGGTCGAGGGGCGCGCGGCGTTCGGTGCTCACGCTTGACAGTTTAACGCCGTTAAGGGCACGCTCGGCGGCAGACGGCACTTAACAGCGTTAAGGAGTGACGCGATGACCGAGCATGCCCGTACGACGGACGTCCTGATCGTGGGCGCGGGGCCGACCGGCCTCACCCTCGGGATCGACCTGGCCCGGCGCGGCGTGGACGCGCTCGTGCTGGAGCGCGCCGGGGAGCTCTTCCCCGGCTCGCGCGGCAAGGGCCTGCAGCCCCGCACCCTCGAGGTCTTCGACGACCTCGGCGTGCTCCCCGCGATCCGCGCGGCGGGCGGCACCTACCCGGTCGGCATGATCTGGCAGGACGGCAAACGGGCCGGCGAGCACCACATGTCCGAGCCCGCCGTGCCGACCGAGGCCTCCCCCTACGAGGAGCCGTGGATGGTGGCGCAGTGGCGCACCCAGCGGATCCTGCACGAGAGGCTGACCGAGCTGGGCGGCGACGTCGCCTTCGGCAGCGAACTGACCGGGCTCACCCAGGACGAGGACGGCGTCACCGCCCGGCTCGCGGACGGCCGCACGCTGCGCGCCCGCTACGCCGTGGCCGCCGACGGCGGCCGCTCGGTGATCCGGCGGTCCCTGGGCATCGGCATGACCGGCGAGGACGTCGACCCCCAGCCGTGCCTGGTGGCGGACGCCCGGATCACCGGCCTGGACCGCGACAACTGGCACATCTTCCCGCCCCGGGGAGACGACGCCTTCCTGGCGATCTGCCCGCTCGCCGGCACGGACGAGTTCCAGGTCGTCGCCCGGTTCCCCGAGGACGCCACCGTGGACACCTCCCCGGAGGGTGTGCGCAAGGTCGTCGCCGCGCGCTCGCACCTGCTGCCCGAGAACGTCACCGAGGTGCTCTGGGCCTCCGACTTCCGGCCGCGCATGGCGCTCGCCGACCGGTTCCGGGACGGCCGGGTGTTCCTCGCCGGGGACGCGGCGCACGTCCACTCGCCGGCCGGCGGCCAGGGACTCAACACGAGCGTGCAGGACGCCTACAACCTGGGCTGGAAGCTCGGCGCGGTGCTGCGCGACGGCGCCGACGAGGCCCTGCTCGCCACCTACGAGGAGGAGCGGCGGCCCGTCGCCGCGCACATGCTGGGCGTCTCCACCGGCGTGCACCGCGGCGAGATCCGGCGCGGGCAGGCGACACGTCAGCTCGGCCTCGGCTACCGGGAGTCGTCCCTCACCCGCGAGACCCGCCCCGAGCCCGGCCCGGTCCGCGCGGGCGACCGCGCCCCGGACGCGCGGGCCGGCGGCGTCCGGCTCTTCGACGCGTTCCGGGGGCCGCACTGGACCCTGCTGACCGTCGGCACGGACACCGCGCTGCCCCCGCTCCCCCTGCCCACGGTCCGCATCGGCGCGCACGCGACGTACGGCACGGGCGTCTTCCTGGTCCGCCCCGACGGCTACGTCGGCTGGGCCGGGACCACCGCCGAGGGGCTGGGGGAGTACGCGAAGGAACTCCGGCTCGTCTGATTCCTATGCGCTGGCCAGCGACAGCTTCACGGCGAAGCCCAGGAACAGCGCGCCCGCCGCCGAGGTCGCCCCGGCCGACAGGCGCCGGCGGCGGCGGAAGGCGGCGGCCAGCCGGGTGCCGCTGAAGATCAGGGCGCTGAGGTAGAGGACGCTGGCCAGCTGCGCGAGGGTGCCGAGCACCACGAAGGACACGGCCGGGTGGGCATAGGCCGGGTCGACGAACTGAACGAAGAAGGCCACGAAGAACAGGATCGCCTTCGGGTTGACCAGGCTGACGACCAGGGCGCGGCGGAAGGGCCGCTCCTCGGCGGCCGGCGCCTCGCCCGTGGCCGCGGCGACCGTCTCCCGCCGGGTCCGCCACATCGCCCAGGCGGCCCGCAGCATGCCGATGGCCAGCCAGGTCAGATAGCCGGCGCCGGCGTACTTCACGATCCCGAACAGCACGTCGTTCGCCTGGAGCAGCGAGGCGACCCCGGCGGCCGACAGGGTCATCAGCACGGCGTCCCCGCACCAGACGCCGGCCGCGGCCGTGTACCCGGCGCGGACGCCGCGCCGGGCGGCCACCGACAGGACGTAGAGCGAGTTGGGGCCGGGCAGCAGGATGATGAGGACCAGACCTGCCAGATAGGTGGGGAGATCGATGACGCCGAACATGGACAGGAGTGTCACACGCGTCCGGGCGCCCGCACCCGGTGTTTCGCAGGGTGGGACGGCGCCGTCCGCCGGCCGCGCTCAGAAGGTGTCGGACGGCTCGTACCGGCCCCACACCTCGCGCAGGGTGCCGCAGACCTCGCCGACCGTGGCGCGGGCCCGCAGCGCCTCCTTCATCGGGTACAGCACGTTGTCGTCGCCGGCCGCCGCCTTCCGCAGCGCGGCCAGCGCCGACTCCACCGCCCGCCCGTCCCGTTCGGCGCGCAGCAGGGCGAGCCGTTCCACCTGACGCGCCTCGATGGCGGGATCGACCCGCAGCGGCTCGTACGGCTCCTCCTCGTCGAGCCGGAAGCGGTTCACGCCGACCACGACCCGCTCGCCGGAGTCGGTCTCCTGGGCGATCCGGTAGGCGTTCCGCTCGATCTCGCCCTTCTGGAAGCCCTGCTCGATGGCCGCGACGGCACCGCCGAGGTCCTCGACGCGGCGCATCAGGTCCCGCGCCGCCTCCTCCACGTCGTCCGTCATCCGCTCCACGGCGTAGGACCCGGCGAACGGGTCGACGGTCGCGGTCACGTCCGTCTCGTACGCGAGCACCTGCTGGGTGCGCAGGGCCAGCCGGGCCGACCGGTCCGTCGGCAGGGCGATCGCCTCGTCGTAGGAGTTGGTGTGCAGCGACTGGGTGCCGCCGAGCACCGCCGCGAGGCCCTGCACGGCCACCCGGACCAGGTTCACCTCCGGCTGCTGGGCCGTCAGCTGCACGCCGGCCGTCTGCGTGTGGAACCGCAGCATCTGGGACTTCGGGTTCCGCGCGCCGAACTCGTCCCGCATGACCCGGGCCCAGATCCGGCGGGCGGCGCGGAACTTGGCGACCTCCTCCAGGAGGGTCGTCCGGGCCACGAAGAAGAACGACAGCCGGGGCGCGAAGTCGTCCACGTCCATGCCCGCGGCGACCGCCGTACGGACGTACTCGATGCCGTCGGCGAGGGTGAAGGCGATCTCCTGCACGGGGCTCGCCCCCGCCTCGGCCATGTGGTACCCGGAGATGGAGATCGTGTTCCAGCGCGGGATCTCGGCCCGGCAGTACCGGAAGATGTCCGCGGTCAGCCGCAGCGAGGGCTTCGGCGGGAAGATGTACGTGCCGCGTGCGATGTACTCCTTCAGCACGTCGTTCTGGACGGTGCCGGTGAGCCGGTCCGCGCCGACGCCCTGCTCCTCGGCGACGAGCTGGTACAGGAGCAGCAGGAGGGCCGCCGGCGCGTTGATGGTCATGGACGTCGACACCTGGTCCAGCGGGATGCCGTCGAACAGCACCCGCATGTCGTCGATCGAGTCGACGGCCACGCCGACCTTGCCGACCTCGCCGTGCGCGAGGGGCGCGTCGGAGTCGTGGCCCATCTGGGTGGGCAGGTCGAAGGCGACCGACAGACCGGTGGTGCCGTGCGCGATGAGCTGCCGGTAGCGGGCGTTGGACTCCGCGGCCGTGCCGAAGCCGGCGTACTGGCGCATCGTCCAGGGCCGGCCGGTGTACATCGTGGGGTAGACGCCGCGGGTGAAGGGGTGGGCGCCCGGTTCGCCCAGGCGTTCGGCCGGGTCCCAGCCGCGCAGCGCGTCCGGCCCGTAGACGGGTTCGACGGGCAGTCCTGACTCCGACTCACGCGCCATGGTGGGTGCCTCTCGCGTCGCTGGGGGTGTCGGGCGCCGGTCCGGTCGCCGTGACTCCTGTGTTCCACCATGCCGTCTGGTTCGCCACCGGTCACGCGCGGGGAACATGTCGAGTGACATCCGGACGGCCGGGGGTGGCCGCGATGAGACGACAGGGGCCTGGATGCGTACCAGGGGCATGGGGCGGACACCGCGGAGGGCACGGGGCGGGCGTGGCGCGCGAGCCGGTCTGCGCGCGCCGACGGCCGTGCTGGCGTGCGGCGCGGCGCTCGCGGTGCTCGCCGGCTGCACGGTCGAGGGACCGGACGGGGAACGGCACTCGCCGGTGCGCATCGAGCTCCCGAGCGGCACGCCGTCGCCGAGGTCCGCGCCGCCCGACGACGGCAGGCCGAGCGCCCCGGCGGCGCCCGCCGTCCTGTGGGGGCCCGGCGACGAGGGCCGCGACGTACGGGAGCTCCAGGCGCGGCTGCGTCAGGTCGCCTGGCTGTTCGACGGGCCGACCGGCGTCTACGACGACCTCACCGAGCGGGCCGTCCGGGGCTTCCAGGGCAAGCGGGGACTGCCGAGGACGGGCCGGACGGACCGGGTCACCTGGGAGCGGCTGCTGAGGATGACGCGGGAACCCGGCACCTGGGACCTGTATCTGATGGGCGGGCAGCCGGCCGATCCGCCGGATCCGCGCTGCCTGACCGGGCGGGTGCTGTGCGTCAGCAAGAAGAGCCGGACGCTGCGCTGGATGGTGGACGGCCGTACGGAGCTGACGGTGCCGGTGCGGTTCGGCTCGGAGTACACCCCGACCCGGGAGGGCGTGTTCAGCGTCTACTGGAAGTCACGGCACCATGTGTCGACGCTCTACGACTCCCCCATGCCGTACGCGATGTTCTTCAGCGGCGGGCAGGCGGTGCACTATTCGGCGGACTTCGCGGCCCGGGGGTACGCGGGCGCCTCGCACGGCTGTGTGAACGTGGCGGACGAGCCGGCGATCCGGGAGATGTTCGCGCGGGTGCGGACGGGCGACAAGGTCGTCGTCCACCGGTGAGGCGCGCGATCCGGGGCGAGGAGTGTGGGGCGCGGGCGGGACCGGGGGAACGTGTCCCGCCCGCGCCGATGCACGAGCCGTAGGTACGGGGGGAACCCCGGCTCTGTGCGAGGGCCGATGACCAGTCGGCTCACTCTGATCAGCGCCGGGACGCCCGAAAACGTCACTCCGGGTGCGAAGATTTTTCCGCTGGACGGGAAAAGCGCAGGTCAGCGGCTTGCGGCAGAGGCGGACGCGGTGGGGCTCGCAGTGGTGGCGGAACGCGGCGCCCCACGTCCGGCGGGCCCGTCGCCCTCGGGGTGCGGGCCGTCGCCGGAGCCGTCGTCGCCGCGGGTCAGGCCGTTGGGGGCGTCGTCCTCGTCGTCGTGTCGCGTGTCGCCCCGGTCGCCCCAGTCGCCGTCGTCGTGCCGGCCGTCGTCCCCGCCGTGGCCCCGGCCCTTGTCCCGGTCGCGGTCGTCCCCGGCGTCGTCGCCGATCCTGGCGCCCACGGCCCGGAGGACCTTCTCGCAGTAGGTCCGCACCCGGTCCCGGCCGCCCGCCGCGCCGGTCAGGGCGCGTCTGCGCTCACCGGACAGCGCCTTGCCGTCCCGGATGTCACGGCAGGAGGAGACGACTGCGCGCCACCAGCCGCCGGAGCCGTGCCGGCCGTCACCGCCGGCCTTGTCGTCCTCGGGGCCGCTGTGCTTCGGGTCCTCGGTCGCGCCGGGGTCCGCGGACGCCACGGACCCGCCGGGTCCGGTGCCCTCCGGCGTGTCCTGTCCCGGGGAGGGCGAGACGAGCGGCTGTTCCGTCGCGGGCGGCGCGGGGACCGTGGCGGCGGGGCGGGCGGGCTCGTCGTCGAACGGCGTCGGCAGGACTCCGGTTCCGGCCGCGACGGCGACACCGCCGACCATGCCGACGGCCAGCGCGGCGGCGAGGGCGAGCCGGACGGGCCGTCCCCAGCGGGGGCGGCGGTGCCGGTCGCCGGGGCCGCCGAGACACACCAGGCCGACGTCGCCGGCGGCTTGGCCACCAAAGATGCCGGGGGTCGCGGCCGTCGTGTCCCGGCCCGCGCGGGCCGCCCGGAACGCCGCCAACGCGGCGGCCTCTCCGGGGAGTTCCTCGCAGGTCGGGGCCGGTTCGGCGGTCAGTGCCTCAAGGGTCTTGGCGAGCCGTTCGGCCTGATCGCGGTCGGCCGGGTCGACAGCTTCGAGTGGCTCTCCCCGCAGCAAGCGTTCCGCCGTTTCGCGGTCCAGCCACCTGTTCAGCTCGTCGGCCATCACACATCCTTCTGCGTCCGCGTACGCAGATGCGTCACACTCGCGGACGTCACCGCGCGGCGGCGCGGTTCTCGCTGCGGCGGCAGGGCGTCGAGCACCCCGGCCGATTCCGGATCGTCGCCGAGCAGTTCGGCGAGGCGCTTCAGCCCCCGGTGCGCCGCGGTCCGTACGGCACCCGGGCGCTTGCCCAGCGTCTGCGCGGCCGTCTTGGCGTCGAGCCCGACGACCACGCGCAGCACGACGGCCTCGGCCTGGTCCTGGGGCAGCCGGGCGATGAGGGAGAGGGTGCCGTCGGTGGCCAGGGCCTCGATGGCCTCGCCGGCCGTGTCGGACTGGGCGGCCTTCCCGGTCAGCTCCGTCTCGTCGCCGCCGATCGCGGGGCGGCGCCCGCGCATCCTGATGTGGTCCAGCGCCCGGTTGCGCGCTATCCGCGCGGCCCAGCCGCGGAACCGGTCGGCGTCACCGCTGAACCGGTCCAGGTCGCGCGCTATCTGGAGCCACGCCTCGGAGGCGACGTCCTCGGCGTCCGGGTCGCCCACCAGCGTCCGCACGTATCCGAGCAGCCGCGGGTGCACGGAGCGGTACACAGTACGGAACGCGGTCTCGTCCCCGTCCTGTGCCGCAAGCACCGCGGTGGTCAGCTCCGCGTCGTCCCCCAGCACTGGATACCTCAATTGATGGTTGCGGCAACAGGACCGCAGGTCGTTGCGGTGGTCTCACACCCTCCGCGTCCGGCGCGAAAGGCACGTTACGGCCTGAAACCGCTGCTCGTCCATGTCTGTACAACATGCAACCACCCCGTGATTCGGCTGTCCCGCCGTCCGGGTGTGACAGAAAACGCACTCATGGCGCTGTAGAGAGTACGGGCCGCCGCGCGGCCCGTGCCGCGCGACGGCCGGGGCCTCTCCTGTGGGGGGTGGCGGCCCCGGCCGTTGCCTTGGCCGGCGGCGCGCCTTCGGAGCGAGGGTCAGTCCTTGTTCTTGCCGGAGTCACCGGGGTTCCCGGAGTTCCCGCTCCCGTCGTTGCCGGCACCCCGCCCCGGCGTGCCCCGTCCGGACCCCGTGCCGCCCTGGCCCGTGCCGTCCTGCCCCTTGCCGGTGACCGGTGTCCCGGGCGTGCCGTTCCCGGCCGTACCGTTCCCGGAATCGCTGCCGGGCCGGGCCGGTGCCGTCGCGAGCCGGCCGGCGCAGTAGGCGGCGACCTCGTCCTCGCCGCCCGCCGCCGCGACGAGCCGCTGCCACGCCGTCGACTCCAGCGCCTTGCCCCGGCCCTCGACCTTGGCGTAAGCACGGCACTTGGCCTCGAGGTCCCGGGCGGTGCCCGGGTGGCCGGGGCGGGTGGTCCGGGGTGCGGCGGACGGCCGCGCGGAGGACGCGGCCGGCGGGCGGGAAGCGCTTTCGGACGGGGACGTCCGGCGTTCCTCGGGGGCCTCCGCGGGACCAGCCGAATTGATCGCGGCGACCGCGACCCCGCCCAGCGTGAGACTGGCGAGCAGCAGCGACAAGGTGGCGCGTGCCGACATCGCCAGGCGGCGTCGCTCCCGGGGCCGCCAGTCGTCCCGGCGCCGGGTGCGCGCCCGATGGGCGCCCTCGGCCCGCGCGGCCCGGAACGCGGCGACGGCCCGCTGCTCCCCCACGGCGTCCGGGCGGTGCCCGCGCAGCACGGCGGCGGACAGGAGCGCCTCCAGCGCCGCGTCGTCGAGCACGGCCTGGGGGGCGGACGGGTGACGGGCCGTCATCCGGTCGGGGTGCGCGTGCCGACGGCCGGGCGTCGCACCGCCGCTCTGCCGTTCACCCATGTCCGTTTCCGTTCCCGTCCTCTTCGCTTCGCCGACTCCCGGCCCGCCGGGCAGGTACGCCCCGCGTGGGACAGCCATGTCCCCGGGAGCCGTAGCGCCTCTACGTCTCCCCTGTCCGTACGTCCCGTCCGTCCGTACGACTCACCCGTGCCCACCGCCCGCGACGCACGTCACGCCGGGCGTCCGCCCGCACAGGTCATGTCGATTCCCCCAGCGTCCCGGGGCCGTCATCCGTCACACCGGCCGCGCCGAGCTGGCCGGCCAGCCGCTTCAGCCCCCGGTACGCGGCCGTGCGCACCGCGCCCGGCCGCTTGCCGAGCACGCGGGCCGCCGTGGGGCCGTCGAGTCCGACGACCACGCGCAGGAGCACCGCCTCGGCCTGGTCCCTCGGCAGTCCGCGGATCAGGCGCAGGGCGTGTTCCGTGGAGATCGACTCCAGCGCCCGCTCGTGCGTGCCGGACGGGTCGGGCAGGTCCAGCACGTCCTGCTCCAGCACGGACGACCGGGGCCGTACGCGCTGCCGGCGCAGATGGTCCAGTGCCCGGTGCCGGGCGATCGTCGCGGTCCAGCCCCGGAAGCCGGCGCCGTCGCCGGTGAACCGGCCGAGGTCCCGGGCGATCTCCAGCCAGGCGTCGGACGCCACGTCCTCGGCGTCGCCGCCGACCAGACCGCGCAGATACCCCAGCAACCCGGGCTGCACCAGCCGGTACGCGACGGCGAACGCGGCCTCGTCGCCCTCCTGGGCCCGCGCGACGGCCGCGCCCAGTTCCCCGTCGTGCGCGAGCGCGCGGCGGGGTTCCCCTCCTCGAGCCAAGAACTGTCCTCGTCCGTACCGGTTCGTGGCGAATCCGCACCTCGCGGTACGGCCACCCTTGCGCACGCCCCTTCACGGTCAACAGCGCCCGGAACCACGGAAGTGTCACTGGTGACGGCCGTGTCGGTCCTGTCCGCGGCCCGGTACAACCCTCTTGGCGCCTCGTGAGTCAGATGCCGCGAGTGAGGGCCGATGCCCCCTCGACCCCGTCGCCCGGGGCGAGGTGTGCCCGCCCTATAAAGATCAAGTAAGAGGATGAACACGTCATGGCTACCCATGCCCCCTCCCGCTCCCTTCGCGGCGTCTCCGCCGTTGTCGCTCTGATCGCCGCCGGCGCGGTGGGGTGTTCGGGCGTCTCCGACGCCGTGGACAGCGCCAAGGACGGCGCGAAGAAGGTCGCCCGCCAGCGCTCGGTGTTCTCCCTGGACATCGGTGACTGCTACAACCCGAACGGCAAGGCCGAGGGGACCGCCTTCACCGTGGAGATCGTGCCGTGCGACGAGGCCCATGTCGGCCAGGTCGTGGGCGAGTTCTCGATCGACAAGGGCAAGGAGTACCCGGGCGACGACGGCGTCTCCTCGGTCGCGGACAACCAGTGCCCGGTCGAGGCGCAGAAGTACTCCCCGGACACCTGGGCGCTCCCCAAGGGCGTGTCGCTCTTCTACTACACGCCGACCAAGGAGAGCTGGGCGACCGGCGACCGCGCGGTCAGCTGCACCTACACCAAGGAGAACGGCAAGTTCAGCGGCACGCTGGACACCGCCAAGTCCCTCAAGCCCGAGCAGGCCACGTTCCTGAAGGGTTCGAACGCGGTCTACGAGGCGCTGTGGGCGAACCAGTCCGAGAAGGACGCCGTCGAGGACGACCTGGCGGGTTACAAGAAGCAGGCCAAGGCCGTCGCGGCCGCCCTCGCCGCGCACGTCGACGGGCTGAAGGACGTCAAGGGCGCCGAAGTCGCCAAGCTGCGCGCGACGCTGACGAAGGCGGCCGCCGACTGGAAGAAGGCGGCGAACGCCGCCGACGCCGACGCGTTCTACGTCGCCTACGACCCGGCGTTCGACGGCATCGACCCCAACGCGTCGGTCCCGGCCCGCAAGGAGCTGGGCCTGGCCACCACCGTCCCGGCCGACGAGGCCGAGGTCTGGGCGGGCTGACCCCGCCTCCGCCGACGGGGCCGTGTCCAGGACGGACCGGCCCCGTCGCCGTGTTCCTCCCGTGCGGCGCCGGGTGACGGTTTCGGCTGTGGCTGCGCTGTGTGTAAACGCCACCTGTGTGACAGGTGTGGCATCCGTGACTGCTCATAGGGGTGGGACAGTTGAGTCCTCGTAAGACTCATGCGTACAGGCCGCTCAGTCTGAAGAGACGTGCGTGGCTGACCGTGGGGGCCGTGGTCGTGAGCGCCGCCGGCGTGGTGACCTACGCCATGGCCGATCCGTCGACGAAGGCCGACGACGCGCGCGAGAGCCGCAAGCCCGCGATCCACACGCTCAAGCTCAAGGATCGCGGCGCGGGGCGCAAGGGCCTGGAGAGGCGGAGCACCGAACGCTTCAGCGCGGTCGTGCTGACCTGGAACGACCCGGAGGCACAGGCCAAGGGCACCCCCGAGGTGCGCACCCGCGACCTGGACACCGGGAAGTGGTCGGCGTGGCGGCGGATCACGCTGGAGCCGAGCCAGGCGGACGGCGCGGAGGGCGAGCGGGCCGCGCTGCGCGGCGGTACGGAGTCGGTGTGGACCGGTGACTCCGACGGCATCGAGCTGAGGGTCGTGAACGCGGACGGCACCGAGGCGAAGGGCCAGCCGTCCGGCATGGACGTCAAGCTGCTCGACCCGGGTACGGACCCGGAGGGCGCGCCCCGTCCGGCCGCGTTCTCCGCCGAGGAGACCACGGCCCCGGCGACGGACACCCCGACGGACACTCCGACGGACCCCGCGACCACCGCCGACCCCACCGGGACACCGGCCACCACCGACCCGGCCACCACAAAGGCCCCGGCCCCGACGGACACGCCGACGGACACCGGCACCCCCACCGCGTCCCCGTCCCCGACGCCGACCGCCCCGGCGCCCCGGCCCTCCACGGTCGTGAAGCCGCCGATCATCACGCAGGCCGAGTGGGGCGCGTCCACGGACTACGACGGCACGCCGACGTACGCCGAGACGATCAAGGCCGCCGTGATCCACCACACCGGCGTCGACACCGACAACACGGTGTCCTGCGCCGACTCCCGGGCCCGGATGCGGACCATCCAGCAGTCCCACTTCAGCCAGGGCTACTTCGACATCGGCTACAACTTCGTCGTCGACCGCTGCGGCCAGATCTTCGAGGGCCGCAGCGGCGGCATGGACCTGCCGGTCATCGGGGCGCACGACGCCGGGTTCAACACCGACACGGTCGGCATCTCGTACATCGGCAACTTCGAGAGCGCCGCGCCGAGCCGGGCCGGCCTGGACGCCATCGCCCGGGTCGTCGCCTGGAAGTTCGGGATGTACGGCATCGACCCGACCGGCAAGGTCGGGCTGACGTCCGGCGTGCCGCAGGGCTTCAGCGGCAACAAGATCCCGCAGGGCACCACCGTCACCCTGCCGCGGGTGCTCGGGCACCGGGACACCAACGCCACGGCCTGCCCGGGCGCGAACCTGTACCCGAAGCTGTCCCGGATCGCCCAGCTCGCCGCGACCCCGGGCATCTCGCACGCCCTGCCCACCTCGGACACCGACCGTGACGGACTCGCGGACCTGGCCGCGGGCACGCCCCGCGCGCTGAGCGGCGGCGGCACCGTCACCGTCGTCCCGGGCGGCACCGCCGGTCCCGTCCCGACGGCGAAGAGGACGATCAGCCAGAGCAGCACCGGTGTGCCCGGTTCCCACGAGTCCGGCGACGCGTTCGGCACCGCCACCGCGTGGGGCGACGTCAACGGCGACGGCTACGCCGACCTCGCGATCGGCGTGCCCGGCGAGGACGACACCAGCGGCCACGCGGACCGCGGAGCGGTCACCGTGCTGTACGGCCCGGGTCTGAACTCCGGCTTCTCGTACACGACCTCCGGCTCGATCACGGCCACCGGCGCCAGGCTCGGCTCGACGGTCGCGGTGGGCGACTTCAACGGGGACGGCACGGCGGACGTGTTCGCGGCCGGCACCGGCAAGGGCGGCAACTGGAACGCCCGGCTCACCGGCGGGAAGACCAGCACCGGCACGCTGACCTCGGCCACCGGGGCGATCGCGTACCTGGACGCCGCCACGGGCGACTTCAACCGGGACGGCTACGCGGACGTGGCCCTCAACTACCGTGACGCCGGCGGCATCGGCCGTGTGGTCCGCTTCGCCGGTTCGGCGACGGGCCTGACCAAGGTGGGCGTCCTCTCCGTCAAGGGCGGGCGCGCGGTCGCGGCCGGTGACGTGGACGGCAACGGGTACGACGACATCGTCATCGGCCAGCCGTACGTCGCCGAGTCGGGTGCCGCCACGGGCGGCCAGGTGACCATGCTGTTCGGCACCTCGGCCGGGTTCACCACCACCGGTATGAGGGTGATCCACCAGAACACGGCGTCCGTCCCCGGCTCCAACGAGGCCGGTGACGCCTTCGGCGGCTCGGTGTCGGTCGCCGACCAGAACGCCGACGGGTACGCGGACGCCCTGGTCGGTCTGCCCGGCGAGGACATCAGCCGTGACGGCAACCGGTCCAACGCCGGTATGTCGGTGCTCCTCAAGGGCACCGCGTCCGGCCTGACCGGCGCCGGCTCGGTGGCGTTCTCCCAGGACACGTCCGGGGTGCCGGGCGTCTCGGAGTCCGGTGACACGGCCGGCTCGTCCGTGTCGCTCGCCGACCTGACCGGGTACGGACGGGCCGACCTGGTCATGGGCGTCGAGGGCGAGGACGCCGGCAACGGCATCCTCATGTACGTCCCGAGCGGCAGCACGGGCCCCGGCTTCGGCAGGACCGTCATCCTCAGCAGGACTCCGCTGGGCACGCCGTCCGGCGCCCACCTGGGGCAGACGCTCACGCCGTGACCCACGGCCGCGGGGGGCCCGGCCCATCGGGCGCCCCCCCCCCCCCGGGCAGCGGCGGGGGCCCCCCCGCGCGGCCCCGCACAGCAGGCCCCGCGACCC
>NZ_JBHWJK010000002.1:41402-101362 GCF_042731455.1 Streptomyces sp. NPDC059852
GGGGGGCCGCTGTGGGGGCTCTTTTATAGGTCTCTCCCCCGTGGGGGGGGGCGCGCGGGGGCGCGGCCGCCCCCCCACCGCCGGGTCAGCGGCGGGTCCCGCCCGTCGCGTCCCGGCACAGCAGGCGCAGCGACCCGTCGCCGGTGAAACAGCGGCGGGCCTCGTCGATCGGGTCCCACAGCCGCCCGTCGGGCGTGCGGATCCAGTGGTCGCCGCCGGCCGTCCACCACTCGGCGCCGGTCCGGCGGGCGATCACCTCACCCGCGTAGGCGCCGAGGCCGCGCAGCACATGGGCCGCGGCGGCCGACGGCGTCCCCTCGCGGCGCAGCGCCTCGATCACGCGGTCGACCCGCCACAGACTCTGCTCGGAGTAGTCCAGGCGCAGCCGCGCCCCCTCACGCATCGTCGCCACCGCGTCCGCCGCCCACCGGACCGGTTTGGTCGCCGCCGCGGGCCTGGTCTCCTGCTGAGTCGTCACATCCTGGATAGCGTGGCCGCCCGGCGATACGTCACGCGTTTCCGGCGGCTCCCCCGGACCCGTACAGGACCGTCGCACGGCACCCTCGAACGGGCACAGGACTCCCCCAGGCAAGGGGGTTTGGGCGCGCCGGGCCCCTTTCCGGAGGGGCTCAGCCCCGGCCGCGGGCCCGGCGGGACACCACCGCCCGCAGCACGCGCCGGCCCTCGGTGGACACCTCCAGGGCGCGGCGCACCCCGCCCGCCCCATGGCTGTCGAGGAGTTCGAGGACGCCGATCTGGCGGCGCAGTTCGGCGGCGACGAGCGGGGAGACGCCCTCGGGGCGCGCGTCGCCCGCGGTGTCGGCGGCGCGCACGGACTCCAGCGCCCCGTCCGTCCCGTCGTCCTGGCCGGGGTCGAGGAGCCGGTGGATCTGGAGGGAGGCGACCGAGCAGGCGTCGGCCCAGGTGCGGGCCTCGGCGGCCGAGCGGACGGCGGGGGCGCCGGCCAGCATCCGGCGGGCCAGTAGCGCGGCCTCGTCCTCGATGTCCTCGTCGTCCACGACGTCGGCGACTCCCAGCTTGGCGCGGACCTGTTCGAGGAGTGTGCCCCAGGCGGCCGGGTCGCCCTCGGCCGCGAGGTTCGCCCACAGCGGCCGCAGCACCTCGTCGTCACCGCCGAGCAGCGGCACGCACCGATCCAAACAAGCCAACCCGCTGGCGGCCAGTCCGCGCTCGTCGGCCTGAGCGATCAGTTCCACCAGGCTCATCCACGCCTCCCTAAGCGGGTCATCTCCGAGGATCGGGGCCCCCGCACAGGCCCCAGCCGGGCTCCTTTCTCACGGAGCCCGCACTTCCCCTTACTGCGTGCGACGGCCCGGGAGTGTCACAGCGGGACGACGCCGAGCCGGTCGAGCAGCCGGAAGAAGAGGTTTTCGGCCACGGAGTCCGCTTCGGCGGTGAGTACGTCGAGCAGCGCGCCGGCGTTCACCTCGTGCCCGGCCTCGGCGGCCCAGGCGACGGCCCGCTCGGCGGCGTCGGCCGGTTCGAGGAAGTAGTCCTCCAGGGAGGGACCGTCCGCACCGGCGCCGAGGTGGCGGGCCGTCGCGGCCCGGGCCAGACAGGTGGTCCAGGCACCGCTGTGCGGAGCGGCCGCCTCCACGACGACACAGGCGCTGTCCATCACATAGCCGAACAGCGCGGGCGCCCCCGTCTCGGCGGCCAGGTCGTTCATGCTGGCGATCCCGGCGTCCCCGCTCGGGTACTCCCACACCTGCCAGCCGTCCGGCGCCCGCTCGCGCAGCGTCATCCCCTCGGCGCCGGACAGCGCGTCCAGTTCCGCCAGCGGCCCTTGCCCGCGGCCCACGACGAAGTAACCCCAGTAGCCCATCCGGCATCCCCCCGGCTGATCGGTGTCGGCTCGGGCCGAATACACCACATTCGTACGGGGGTGCGCAGGCGTTCGGGTCAACTCGCGGGGCGGTCCAGCCGGTCGGCGAGCGCCTTGAACTGCGCCCAGGACAGGTCCGGCTCGCCCGGGTCCCACGTCTTCTGCATCATCGCCCGCAGCGGCATCCGGATGCCGTCCGCGACCTGGGCCTGGGTCTGCGCGCTCGCGATGTCGCACCAGACCGCGAAGGAGGCGCCGAGGATCTGGCCGTCGTACTTGGCGGGGACGGCCGTGGTCCCGCGCAGCACGCGCGGCGTCCACTGCTGGTAGATCCGCTCGCCCGTCGGGTAGACGAAGGTCTGCGGCTCCCCGAGCACGTAGTAGAGGAACTCGTCGTTGTAGTTGATGACCTTGCGCCCCTCGGCGAGGTACTGATCCGGGGTGCGGGCCCCGATCTCCTTGCCGGTCCAGTACGCCACCTGGACGTCCTTGTCGACCTTGACCTTGGTGTCCCGGAAGAATCCGTCGTTCCAGGCGCGGGGCGTGCGGTCGTGGGCGCGGACGGTGTCGGCGCGGTCATTGACCCACGCGGTGGCGAGGTCGGCCACGCCGGCGCCGGCCCCGAAGGCGTCGCGGGCGGCACGGGCCAGCTGCGGGTAGGACGCCTCGGGGTTCGAGACGACCAGCGCCTGGTACTCGTCGCCGCCGAGGTGCCACTGGTTCCCGGGGAACAGCCCGGCGTACTCGTTGAGCAGGTCGTCGACGATCTCGGCGGCGGCGGGCTTGGAGATGTCCACGGCGCCGCGGGTCGCCACCCCGTTCACGTTGCGCAGCTGGAGGTCGGGGTGGGCGGCGATGACGGCCCCGAGGTGCCCGGGCGAGTCGATCTCCGGGACCACGGTGATGTGCCGGCTCTCGGCCAGCCTCACGATCTTGCGGACCTGCGCCTTGGTGAGGTGCTCCTTCGACACGATCTCCGGGTGCGAGGTGGACTCGATGCGGAACGCCTGGTCGTCGGAGAAGTGCAGGCCGAGCTGGTTGTACTTCAGGTCGCCCAGCTCCCGCACCCGGTCCTCGATCCAGTCCGCGGTGAAGTGCTTGCGGGCGATGTCGAGCATGAGGCCGCGCACCGGCTTGGCCGGCTCGTCCCGGACGACGCCCTCGGGCGCGGTGCCGCCGCCGTGCACCTCCTGCTTGAGCGTCCGGGTGCCGTAGAAGACACCGGCCTCGCCGGCTCCGCTGATGACGACACGCCCGTCGCGGACGGTCATCGTGTACGACTCCGGGTTCGCGCCCTCGTCGTCGTTCAGCGACAGCCGTACGTCACCGGCGCGGACGTCGTCCTCGCGGCCCGCGTAGTCCATCCCCAGCTCGCCGGCGATCAGCTTCCCCTCGTCGGCGAGCTCGTCGTCGCTGACGACGACGCGGTTCTTGTCGGCGGGCTGCCAGCCGGGGCCGCGCGCGGCGGTGTGGGACCGCACGGCGGGGATCGTCGCGGGCGCCTTGGACAGCGGGTACGTCCGGGTGGGTGACGGGGTGGCGCCGTCGGACCCGGCCGAGACGCCCTCCGAGGCGCCGGAGGCCGACCCCCGCTGCCCCGATCCGGCCCGGTCGTCGCCGCCGCTCACGAGGAGGGCGATGCCCACGCCGGCGCCGACCGTCACGAGGACCATCGCGACGATCAGCACCCAGGTGTTCTTCAGGGCCTTCTTCGCCGGTGCCCGGCGCCTGTGCTGACTCACGGCGCCAACCTAGGGCCTGCGGACACCGTCAGCCGTCCAGCACACGTTCTGAAACTCTCCCGTTCGGCTGAAATTCGGGCATCGGTCGGACACCTCACGTCCACAGTCGGTAGCGTGGCGCCACTCCTCTCCCAGAATCCCCTGCCGAAACCCACGTGACGCCCACACATCTTCCCGGCCGAGTCGCCATACCGGCGCTGCCCGAACAGACCCGTACACCGCCCCCGGGCGGGCTGGAGCCGTTCAACGCCGCTCCCCCGCACGAGGCCCGGGCCACCCTCCTGACCTGCCTGCACAGCACCCGTTGGGCCGATCGGGTGGCGGACCACCGCCCCTATCCCGACATCGACGCCCTGCTGGCCGCCTGCGACGAGGCCGCGTACGACCTGACGCCGGCGGAGCTGTCGCACGCGCTGGCGGCGGAGGCGCTGCCGTTCCTTCCGGAGGACGTCTACTCGGCGGCACACACCGCACTGAGTGCGACATACGCCGCATATGAGGCCAAATTCGGGCATGGGTTCATTATCTGCCTGGACGGCCTGACGCACACCGAGAGCCTGGACCATGTATTGGCAGGCATCCGGTCACGATTGGCAAACGATCCGGAGGAAGAAAGGGTCCTCGCGGCGGAGGAACTACGGCGGCTCGCGAAGGGGCGGCTGGTCAGCCATCTCGCCTGAGACGGGCATCCCGCCGCACAGGCCGCGAATGGACCATCCGCGTGCCAGTTTGATCACACCGCAAGGCCCGGCGTAAGCGCCGCAGGCAACCGTCGCTACGATGCTGGGGGCCGGTGGACCGTACCCGGCCGGGCCCGACCGACAGCACAAGCCGGCAGGCCCCGATACCCCGCTCCCGGAGGGACTTCCGTGCCGGCTGGAACGCTGTACCGCGGCCGGGAAGGAATGTGGTCCTGGGTGGCTCACCGAGTCACCGGCGTCCTCATCTTCTTCTTCCTGTTCGTTCATGTGCTGGACACCGCTCTCGTCCGTGTCTCCCCCGAGGACTACGACAAGGTCGTAGCCACCTACAAGACGCCGATCGTCGCGCTGCTGGAGTACGGCCTCGTCGCCGCCATCCTGTTCCACGCGCTCAACGGCCTGCGCGTCATCGCCGTCGACTTCTGGTCGAAGGGCCCGCGCTACCAGAAGCAGATGCTCTGGTCCGTCGTCGGTCTGTGGCTCGTGCTCATGCTCGGGGCGATCTACCCCGTCCTCGGCCACGCCGCTCGTGAACTGTTCGGGAGCTGACGCACATGTCCACGACTGAAACCACCGCGTCCGGGATCGGCCCGGTCGAGGGCGACTCGCTCTACAACGTCGACAACCCGGCCCCGCTCATCGAGGCGCCGCGCAAGCGGACCAGGAAGACCCCCCGGTCCACCCGGGGCAACTTCGAGCTGGCCGCCTGGCTGTTCATGCGCCTGTCCGGCGTCGTGCTGGTCGTCCTCGTCATCGGCCACCTGCTGATCCAGCTGGTGCTGGACGGCGGCGTCTCGAAGATCGGCTTCGCCTTCGTGGCCGGCCGCTGGGCCTCGCCGTTCTGGCAGGTCTGGGACCTGCTGATGCTCTGGCTCGCGATGCTCCACGGCGCCAACGGTCTGCGCACGGTCATCAACGACTACGCGGAGCGCGCGAACACCCGGCTGTGGCTGAAGGGCCTGCTCTACACCGCCACGGTGTTCACCATCCTGCTGGGCACGCTGGTGATCTTCACCTTCGACCCGAACATCCGCTAGGCACGGGGCTGAGGTAACCGACCATGAAGATCCACAAGTACGACACCGTCATCGTCGGCGCCGGTGGCGCGGGTATGCGCGCGGCCATCGAGTCGACGAAGCGCAGCCGCACCGCCGTGCTGACCAAGCTGTACCCCACCCGCTCCCACACGGGCGCCGCGCAGGGCGGCATGGCCGCCGCGCTGGCCAACGTGGAGGAGGACAACTGGGAGTGGCACACCTTCGACACCGTCAAGGGCGGTGACTACCTGGTCGACCAGGACGCCGCCGAGATCCTGGCGAAGGAGGCCATCGACTCCGTCCTCGACCTGGAGAAGATGGGCCTGCCGTTCAACCGGACCCCGGACGGCACGATCGACCAGCGCCGCTTCGGCGGTCACTCCCGCAACCACGGCGAGGCCCCGGTGCGCCGGTCCTGCTACGCCGCGGACCGCACCGGCCACATGATCCTCCAGACGCTGTACCAGAACTGCGTCAAGGAGGGCGTGGAGTTCTACAACGAGTTCTACGTCCTGGACCAGCTGATCACCGAGGTCGACGGCGTCAAGAAGTCCGCCGGTGTCGTGGCGTACGAGCTGGCGACCGGTGAGATCCACGTCTTCCAGGCCAAGTCGGTCATCTACGCCTCCGGCGGCACCGGCAAGTTCTTCAAGGTGACGTCCAACGCGCACACCCTGACCGGTGACGGCCAGGCCGCCTGCTACCGGCGCGGGATCCCGCTGGAGGACATGGAGTTCTTCCAGTTCCACCCGACCGGCATCTGGCGCATGGGCATCCTGCTGACGGAGGGCGCCCGCGGTGAGGGCGGCATCCTCCGCAACAAGGACGGCGAGCGCTTCATGGAGAAGTACGCGCCGGTCATGAAGGACCTCGCCTCGCGTGACGTCGTCTCGCGCTCCATCTACACGGAGATCCGCGAGGGCCGCGGCTGCGGTCCCGAGGGCGACCACGTCTACCTGGACCTCACGCACCTCCCGCCGGAGCAGCTGGACGCCAAGCTCCCGGACATCACGGAGTTCGCGCGCACCTACCTCGGCATCGAGCCCTACACGGACCCGATCCCGATCCAGCCGACCGCGCACTACGCCATGGGCGGCATCCCGACCAACGTCGAGGGTGAGGTCCTGGCGGACAACACCACCGTCGTCCCCGGCCTGTACGCGGCCGGCGAGGTGGCCTGCGTGTCCGTGCACGGCGCGAACCGCCTCGGCACCAACTCGCTGCTGGACATCAACGTGTTCGGCAAGCGCGCGGGCATCGCCGCCGCCGAGTACTCCCAGAAGGCCGACTTCGTCGAGCTGCCGGAGAACCCCGCCGAGCTGGTCATCGAGCAGGTCGAGCGACTGCGCACGTCCACGGGCACCGAGCGCGTGGCGACCCTGCGCAAGGAGCTCCAGGAGACCATGGACGCCAACGTCATGGTGTTCCGCACGGAGCAGACCATCAAGACGGCGGTCGAGAAGATCGCGGAGCTGCGCGAGCGCTACAAGAACGTCTCGATCCAGGACAAGGGCAAGCGGTTCAACACGGACCTGCTGGAGGCCATCGAGCTGGGCAACCTGCTCGACCTGGCCGAGGTCATGGCGGTCTCCGCGCTGGCCCGCAAGGAGTCCCGCGGCGGTCACTACCGCGAGGACTACCCGAACCGCGACGACGTCAACTTCATGCGCCACACCATGGCGTACCGCGAGGTGGGCGACGACGGCACGGAGTCCATTCGTCTCGACTACAAGCCGGTCGTCCAGACCCGCTACCAGCCGATGGAGCGTAAGTACTGATGGCAACCCCCGTTCTGGACAAGGCCGAGGCGCAGTCCGACGCCTCCCCCTACATCACGGTCACGTTCCGGGTCCGCCGTTTCAACCCGGAGGTCGCGGCCGAGGCGGTGTGGGAAGACTTCCAGCTGGAGATCGACCCCAAGGAGCGCGTCCTCGACGGCCTCCACAAGATCAAGTGGGAGCTGGACGGCACGCTGACGTTCCGCCGCTCGTGCGCCCACGGCATCTGCGGCTCGGACGCGATGCGGATCAACGGCAAGAACCGTCTCGCGTGCAAGACGCTGATCAAGGACATCAACCCCGAGAAGCCGATCACGGTCGAGCCCATCAAGGGCCTCACGGTCCTGAAGGACCTCGTGGTCGACATGGAGCCGTTCTTCCAGGCGTACCGGGACGTCATGCCCTTCCTCATCACGAAGGACACGAACGAGCCCACGCGCGAGCGTCTTCAGTCGGCCGAGGACCGCGAGCGCTTCGACGACACCACGAAGTGCATCCTCTGCGCCGCGTGCACGTCGTCGTGCCCCGTCTTCTGGAACGACGGCCAGTACTTCGGCCCGGCGGCCATCGTCAACGCGCACCGTTTCATCTTCGACTCGCGCGACGAGGCCGGTGAGCAGCGCCTGGAGATCCTGAACGACAAGGACGGCGTCTGGCGCTGCCGCACGACCTTCAACTGCACGGACGCCTGCCCGCGCGGTATCGAGGTCACGAAGGCGATCGCGGAGGTCAAGCGCGCCCTGATCACGCGCCGCTACTGATCACCCGGCACCTGTGCGACCGAGGGCCCCGTTTCCGCTGGAAACGGGGCCCTCGGCGTATGCCCACACCTGGCGCTGGAGGCCGGGAGCTGACGTCGCCCCGCAGGTCGAGTGATCGGCGGGGCGAAGGCGTTGCGGGTGGTGAGGTCAGCCGCGGAGGACGCGGCCTTCCTTGTCGGTGCGGTCGTTGCTGGTGAGGAACAGGATGCCGTCGATCAGGGCCCAGAAGCCGAGGCCTCCGCAGGTGAGGAGCTGCGCGACGCCCACGCCGACGGAGCCGACGTAGAAGCGGCCGATGCCCAGGGTGCCCAGGAAGAGCTGGAGGATACCGGCGACGATCTTGGACTTGTCGGAGTAGGGCCGGCCCAACGGGTCGACGCCGTAGGGGGCCTGCGGGGTGGGGACGGTCATGGCGACTGCTCCTGTGCTGCACATGTGAACGGGGAGTCAGGAGGGACGCCACGCCGTCGCGAGAACGCGCGTTGACGATGTCCGCAGCTGCCGACCGACGCCCTCGCACAGCTCAGCCGTGCCAGGACATCCCCCCTGTGACCGGTGAGCTTAGGTAAAGCGGGGGAAATGAGGGAGAGGTGAAGATCCATTGTTCCTGATCCGTGATCAAAATCAGCCAACGACGTTCCTCAGCACCGTCCATGCCACGGCGATCCCCAGGACGCCGGCCACTCCCCTCGTCCCCAGGCGCGGCCGCCACGCTCGCCCGCGCAGGCCCTCCCACGCCCAGCGGGCCAACAGCGCGAGCGCGGGCGGTGAGGCAAGCAGCAGGACCCGGTTGTCCAGCCACGCCTGGGCCAGGTGACCGTGCATCAGGTCGTACACCATGCGGGTGCCGCCGCAGGCAGGACAGAGCAGACCGGTGACCAGCCGGAACGGGCACCTCGGGAGCCAGTGACCGGACTCGTGCGGGTCGGTGCCGTACAGATACACGGAGCCGGCCGCACCCGCGGCAAGGGTCGCGAGGGGGGCCGCCGCCGGATGCCGCAAGGCGGCCGAGCACCTCGCGGAGAGGCGCCCGGCGTCAGCCACGCAGGACCCGCCCCTCACTGTCGGTCTTGCCGTCGCTGACCAGCATGACGATGCCGTCGATCAGCGCCCAGATGCCCAGGCCACCGCAGGTGAAGAGCTGGGCGAGGCCGAGACCGACATGGCCGATGTAGAAGCGGCCGACGCCGAAGCTGCCCAGGGTGAGCTGGAGGACGCCCGCGACGACCTTCGACTTCTCGGAGTAGGGGCGGCCCAGCAGGTCGTATCCGTAGGGGGCCTGGGGATCGCCGGTGAAGGTGCCGGGGGGTATGTAGCCGTAACCGGGCTGGGCGTAGCCGGGGTACGGCGGCTGGCCGTAGCCGGGGTACGGGGGCTGGCCGGGCTGGGGGTACCCGTAGGGGCCGGGGTTGCCGGGCTGGGGCCCCTGGGGCTGCGGTCCCTGGGACGGCCCCTCGTGGGGCTGGGGCTGGGGCTGCTGTGGCGTTTCGGACAAGGCGAGTTCCCCCGAAGTCTGTCGATCGGATCATCCGCTGGTGAGATGGGTGCAGGACATCTTCCAGCAGGAATCCCGCCACGCGCGGACCGGGGTGCCCTTCACCGGATTTCCGGGATCCGGCGCCTACTATCTGACGGCATGTCAGACGATCTTTCGTACGAGCTGCTCGGGTTCGACAACGTGCTGCTGCCGGTCGGCGATATCGCCGAGGCCGTCGGGTTCTACGAACGGGCCGGGTTCACCGTCGGGTTCCGGCTCGACGAGGCCGGGATCGCGCTGCTGAAGGTGGGGGGCGAGACGCCCGGCATCCTGCTGCGGCACGAGGAGGCATTCGGGCACCGGACACCGCCATGGCCCTCCGCGCGCGTGTGGCTGGAGGTGCCGGACGCGCGGGCGGCGGCGCGGACGCTGCGGGACGCCGGGACGGTGCCGCTGGACGAGCCCTTCTCCACGGCCACCGGCTGGACCGTGGAGATCGCCGACCCCTGGGGGAACGTCCTCGGCTTCACGGACTACACCAAGCGCCCGGAGCTGGGCCGAAGGCCCTGACTCCCGCGCCCTCCTGACGGCGTGACGCACGCCTCACGACGGCGAGTTGAACGTGTTCAAACAGAGGTCTACTGTCATCCGTGTCAGAGATTTGAACACGTTCAAGAAGGGGGAGGGCCATGGACCGCACGGTCATCGCCTATGTCATCTACCTGGCCGTCAGCATCGGGCTCACCATCTGGGTGGCCCGTACGCTCAGCCGCAATGGGCGGATCTTCCTCGCCGACGTCCTGCACGGCAACGAGAAGCTCGCGGACGCGGTGAACCACCTGCTGGTGGTCGGCTTCTACCTCGTCAACCTCGGCTTCGTCGCGCTGTATCTGAGCGACGACGGCACCGTCGTCGACACCCGCGGCATCTTCGAGGCCCTGTCGACCAAGCTCGGCGTGGTCCTGCTCGTGCTCGGCGTGATGCACCTCGCCAACGTCTACGTCCTCAACAAGATCCGGCGGCGCGGTGTGATGGAGCGCGAGCAACTGCCGCCGGTCGCGCCGCAGGGCTGGGCCGCCCCGTCGGCCGAGGCCTGAGCGGGGCCCGGCATGGCTGCCGAGACGCCCGCCGGGGCCGCCGGGACTCCGGTCCGCGCGCTCACCGTCCTGTACGACCCCGAGTGCTCCCTGTGCACCTTCGTCCGCGACTGGCTCGTACGGCAGCCGAAGTGGGTGCCGCTGGAGACGGTGCCGGCCGGGTCCGCCGAGGCCCGCCGGCGCTTCCCCGGCCTCGATCACCGGGCCACGCTGGACGAGATCACCGTCGTCGGGGACGCCGGACAGGTCTACCGGGGCGCCGCCGCATGGATCGTCACTCTGTGGGCGCTGCGCAGGTATCGGCCGCTCGCCCACCGCCTGAGCACCCCGAACGGGGCGCGGCTCGCCCGGGGGGCCGTGCTCGCGGCCGCCGCGTGGCGCGGGGCGCAGGGCCGCGGGCGGACGCGGCGGCAGGGCGAGGGGTGGGTGTACGACCGGACGGCGGGCTGGACCTACCACCCGCCGGGCTGTGCCGACGGGGGGTGCGCGACCCCCTCGTGAACCGGGGACACGAGGGGGCGCGTACGGCCTGGAACCGGGACCGGTTTGGCATGCACCCTTCCAAAATGCCGCCGGGGTTGGCACGCTGCCACCGGTTCCGCACTCCGCAATCGCACCGACTGTCGCAACCGGGCGGCCCGACGGGCCGCCCGGGCCCCCCATCGCAGAAGGAGTACGCGTGAGAGGCACACACCGCACGTTCCGCATACCCCGGCCCGCCCTCGGCGTCCTCGTCGGCGCCACCGCGCTGTTCACCGCCGGCACCCTCGCCGCCCCCGCGGGCGCGGCCCCGCGGCCCGGCTCCCCCGCCCACGTCCACGCCGTGGCGACTCAGGCACAGCAGCAGGCCCGCGCCTTCTGGACCCCGGAACGGATGCGGTCGGCCGCCCCACTCGACCTCCTCGACGCCGGTACGCGGGCCGTCGACACCGCCCCGCGCGCGGGCCGCCCGGCCACCGTCGCGCCCACCACCCCGGCCGCCTCGACGGCGGACGTCGGACCGGCCGCCTTCCCCAACGGCGGCGGCGCGTGGACGGGCGGCGGTGCCGTCGTCTCCACGGCGGGCCGCGTCTTCTTCACCTACCAGGGCCGTACGGCGTCCTGTTCGGGGAACGCCGTCACCAGCGCCAACAGGAGCACCGTCATCACGGCCGGCCACTGCGTGAAGCTGGAGGGCGCCTGGCACACCGACTGGGTCTTCGTACCCGGCTACCACGACGGGCAGGCCCCCCACGGCCGCTGGACGGCGACGAAGACGCTCTCCACACCGCAGTGGACGGCGAGCGAGGACATCAACTACGACGTCGGCGCGGCGGTCGTGGCACCGCTGGACGGACAGCGGCTCACGGACGTCGTCGGCGGGCAGGGGCTCGCCTTCAACACCGGCTACAACCAGCGCATGTACTCCTTCGGCTTCCCGGCCGCCGCCCCCTACGACGGCGAGAAGTTCATCTACTGCTCCGGGACGACCAGCCGGGACTTCCTGCTCTCGAACGACCACGGAATGGGCTGCGACATGACCGGGGGCGCGAGCGGCGGGCCCTGGTTCACCCGGTTCGACGAGGCCACCGGCACCGGACTGCAGTCCTCGGTGAACAGCTTCAAGTACAACTTCCTGCCCACCCGCATGTACGGCCCGTACTTCGGCGCCGACGCGCAGAACCTCTACCAGGCGGCGCAGTCCTCCTGATCGGCACTGGTTAGGCTCGTTCCGTGCCCTCGAAGAACGACCGCCCCGAGCAGGGCGACACGCCCAGCAAGTCCGAGCAGACCCGCGCGCTGATCCTGGAGACCGCCATGCGGCTGTTCCAGGAGCGCGGCTACGACAAGACGACGATGCGGGCGATCGCCCAGGAGGCCGGGGTCTCCGTCGGCAACGCGTACTACTACTTCGAGGGCAAGGAGCACCTGATCCAGGGCTTCTACGACCGGATCGCCGCCGAGCACCAGGCGGCGGTCCGGGACATCCTGGCCCGGGAGACGGACCTGGAGGCGCGCCTCGCCGGCGTGCTGCGTGCCTGGCTGGACATCGCCACGCCCTACCACGAGTTCGCGGTGCAGTTCTTCAAGAACGCCGCCGACCCCGACAGCCCGCTCAGCCCCTTCTCGCAGGAGTCGGAGCACGCGCGCCAGGAGGCCATCAGCATCCACCGGCAGGTGCTGGCGGGCGCCACCCGGACGAAGGTGCCGGAGGAACTGCGCGAGATCCTGCCCGAGCTGATGTGGCTGTCCCAGATGGGACTCGTCCTGTACTGGATCTTCGACCGGACCGAGGGCCGCGAGCGCAGCTACCGGCTCGCCGAGCGCGGGGCCCGGCTCACCGCGCGCGGGGTCTCCCTGGCCCGCTTCCGGGTGCTGCGCCCCCTGGTGCGCGAGGTGCACGACCTGTTCACGGACTTCCTGCCGGGGATGACCCGGATGATCCCGGACCCGGCGAAGGAGTCCCCGGGGGCGCCCGCCCGCGACGAGCGCCCCTGAGGGACCGCCGGGTCAGTTGACGGCGTCGACCTCGCCCCCGGTCAGTTCGACGTCGTGCACGAGCGGGCCGTCCGCCACGACCACGTGCGCGGCGCGTGACCCGTACGCCGGTGCGCTCGCCGCCAGCAGATAGGTGCCCGGCGCCGGCACCGAGAGGATGTACGACCCGTCGGCCAGGGACGTCACCCGGTCCAGCTGCCGTCCGCCCTTGCTGAGCAGCGTCACCGCGGCGCCGTCGACGGGCTCGCCGTCGGCGGTGAGGACGAAGCCGTGCACGACCGAGGTGCCGGCCGGGTCGTCCGGCGCGGACGCGGCCGGCGCGGGCTCCTCCGCGGGTTCGACGGCCAGATGCGGAAGCCGCTTCTCCAGCCAGCCGGGCAGCCACCAGTTGGCCTTGCCGAGCAGGTGCATCGCGGCCGGCACGAGCGCGGTCCGCAGGATGAAGGCGTCCAGGGCGACGGCCGCCGCGAGACCGATGCCGGCCATCGCGCCCTCCATGTCGCCGCTCAGCACGAACGCGCTGAACACGCAGATCATGATGAGGGCCGCCGAGTTGATGACGCGGCTGGTCTCCGCGAGCCCGACCCGCACCGCGCGCGCGTTGTCCTTGGTGTGGACCCACTCCTCGTGCATCCGGCTCACCAGGAACACCTGGTAGTCCATGGACAGGCCGAACAGCAGGGACAGCATGATGACCGGCAGGAACGAGGTGATCGGGCCCTCCTTGCCGACGCCGATCAGCTCGGTGCCCCAGCCCCACTGGAAGATCGCCACCAGGACGCCGAAGGAGGCGGCGGCCGCGATGAGGTTCATGAGGGCGGCCGTCAGCGGCACCACCAGCGAGCGGAACGCGATCAGCAGGAGCAGGAAGCCGAGCGCGATGATCGTGGCCACGAAGTAGGGCAGCCGGTCGCCGGTCACCGACGCGAAGTCCTTGAAGACGGCCGTCACCCCGCCCACATGGGCCTCGGCGCCCGACCGCGGAATCACGTCGTCCCGCAGCCGGTCGATCAGGGCGTCCGTCTCCTCGGACTGCGGCGAGGTGTCCGGCACGACCTGGATCACGGTGACCCCGTTGGCGGGCGGGACGGGCGCGACCTGCGCGACGCCCTCGGTGCCGCGGATGCCGTCGACCAGGCCCGCGGGCGCCTCGCCCTCGACGACGACCTGGAGCGGCCCGTTGAAGCCGGGTCCGAAGCCCTCGGCGAGCAGGTCGTACGCCTGCCGGGTGGTCGTGGACTCCTGGTGGTTGCCCTGGTCCGTGGCGCCGAGCCGCAGCGACAGCACGGGGATCGCGAGGACGGCCATGACGACGACGGCCATCGCGACGACCGGACGCGGACGCCGCTGGACGTACGCCGACCAGCGCGCCGCGAGCCCGGCGGTCTCGGCGGGCTCCGGACCGGCCGCGGCGAGCCGGGCCCGCTGCCGCCGGCTGAGCACCCGCATGCCGAGCACGCCCAGCAGCGCCGGCAACAGCGTGATCGCGGCGAGCACGCTCAGGACGACGGTGAGCGAGGTCGCGATGACCACGCCGTCCAGGAACCGCATGTTCATCACCAGCATCCCGGCGAGGGCGATGCACACCGTGCCGCCCGCGAACAGCACGGCCCGCCCGGAGGTGTTGAGGGCGGTCACGGCCGCCTCCTCCGGCTTCATCCCGCGCTGGACGCCGCGCCGGTGCCGGGTGACGATGAACAGGGCGTAGTCGATGCCGACGCCGAGGCCGATCAGCGAGCCGAGCAGCGGCGCGACCTCGGGCACGTCCGTGACGTGGCTCATCAGCATCGTGGCGATCATGCCGGTGCCGACGCCCGCGACGGCCACGACGATCGGCAGCAGCATCGCGAACAGCGAGCCGAAGGCGAGGAACAGCACCACGGCGGCCGCGAGGATGCCGACGGCCTCCGCCGTGCCCTGCGGGGGTTCCTGGGTGCGGGCGATGGCCTGTCCGCCGAGCTCGACCCGCAGGCCGTCCCGCTCGGCGGCCTGCGCGGTGTCCACGACGTCCTCGATGAGTTCCTTGGGGACGGCGTTGGCCTGCTCGGTGAAGGTGACCTGCGCGTACGCGATCCGCCCGTCCCGGCTGATCTGCGCGGCCCCCTGCTCCGCGTACGGGTCGGTGACCTCGCCGACGCCCTTCATCCGCCCGATCTCCGCGAGGGCGGGCTCGATGCGGGAGCGTACGGAGGCGTCCCGTACGGATCCCTCGTCCACCTTCCACACCACCGTGTCGGTGTCGCCGGCACGCTCCGGGAATGCCTTCTCCATCAGGTCGTACGCGGTCGCCGAGTCGGTGTCCGGGAGGGAGAAGACGTTCGCGTAGTTCGTGCCCGCCCCCGAACTCGCCGCGCCCAGGCCGAACAGCGCCCCCAGCCAGAGCAACAGGACCACCAGCCGGTGCCGATAGCACCACCGTGCCAATGCCGCCACGCTCAACGCTCCTTAGTCGGTCGGATGGTCCCCCAGGTCCTGCGCAACAGCATTGGGTGTGCGTCCGCCCGCACGGCAGGCGACGGCCATGACTCTCAAGGAACTCCAAAGACGGAACCGGCCCGGGCGCGCGCGGGCCCGCCGATACTGGGGGCATGACGACGGCTTCAGGCACCGTGCTGGTCGTGGAGGACGAGGAGAGCATCGCGGACGTCCTCGGGATCGCCCTGCGCTACCACCGGTTCGAGGTGATGACGGCGGGCACCGTCCGCGACGCGGTGGCCCTCGCCGAGCGCACCCGGCCGGACGTGGCGCTGCTCGACGTCATGCTCCCGGACGGCGACGGCCGCGCCCTCGGCCGTGAACTGCGGCGCAGCCGGCCGGAGCTGGCCCTGGTCTTCCTCACCGCGCGCGACGCGCCCGCGGAGATCGTCGGCGCCCTCGGCTTCGGCGACGACTACATCACCAAACCGTTCGACGTGGACGTCGTCGTCGCCCGGATCACGGCGGTGCTGCGCCGCACCCGCCCCGCCGACGTCCTGCCCCAGCGTCCGCCGCTGCGCTACGGCGATCTGGAGCTGGACGAGACGACGTACTCGGTGCGCCGCGCGGGCCGCACGGTCGAACTAACGCCCACCGAGTACGCGTTGCTGCGCTTCCTGGTGCGCAACGGCGGCCGGGTCGTGCCCAAGGAGCAGCTCCTGCGCCATGTCTGGCAGTACGAGCACACCCCGCCGGAGTCGACCGTCGTCGAGACGTACATCAGCTATCTGCGGCGCAAGCTGGACGCCCTGGGGCCCCCGGTGATCACCACCCGGCGCGGCGTCGGATACGGGCTGGCATGAGGCCCCGGCACCTGCTGGAGCGGTGCCGGCGCCACGGCATACGCTCGCTGCGCGGCAAGCTGACCCTGGTGAACGTCGCGCTGCTGGCCGCGGGCATCGTCGTCGCGACCGCCGTCAGCCTGATGACCGCGCGGTTCTATCTGCTCGACAAGGTCGACACCGAGCTCAAGAGCGCGCGCGGCACGCTCAGCCAGGCCGGGTTCACCCTGCGCCAGATCGAGTCGCTGAGCGAACTGGGCATCGCCCTGGACCGGTTCAGCGGGGACGGCGCCACCGACACCGACCCGCTGCCGGGCCCGTCCATGGTGTACGTCGCCGTCGGCCCCACCGGAGAGCCGGTCGCCCTGGGCCCGCTGCGGCCCACACCCCGCCAGCACGCCCTCGCGTCGGCCGTCGACGATCCGACGGCGCTGGCCGCCGACGAGGAGCCGAGGGACGTCACGGTCGAGGGCGAGCGCTACCGGATGGCGGGGGCCCGGCTGGCGGACGGCACCGTCGTGCTGGTCGCCGTCCCCACCGAGGGACTGCACGAGGGCATGGGCAAGGCGCTCAAGATGGACCTGGCCGTCGGCACCGGCCTGCTGGCCCTGCTGGGCTGTCTGACGATGTTCGGTGTGCGCCGGCGGCTGCGGCCGCTGGAGGACATGGTGGAGACGTCGTCGGCCATCGCCGAGGGCGATCTGACCCGGCGTGTCCCCTCCAGCGGCAACGCCACCCTGGAGGTCGAGCAGCTGCGGCTGGCCCTCAACTCCATGCTGCACCAGGTGGAGTCCGCGTACCGTACGCGCGAGCGCAGCGCGGCCCAGCTGCGGCGCTTCGTCGGCGACGCCTCGCACGAGCTGCGCACCCCGCTGTCCGCGATCCGCGGCTATCTCCAGCTGTACGACAAGGGGATGCTGCCGGACCAGGCCGAGCGCAAACGAGTGTGGGACCGGATGAACGGGGAGGTGGACCGGATGGGCCGGCTCGTCGACGAACTGCTCACCCTGGCCCGCCTCGACCAGCGGCCCGCCCTGCGGTTCCGCAACGTGGACCTGAGCCGGCTGGTGCGGGAGGCGGCGGAGGACCTGCGGGTGCAGCAGCCCGAACGGCCGCTGACCGTCGGCGCCGAGGGGTCGCTCCTCGTGCACGCCGACGAGTCGGGGCTGCGTCAGGTGCTGGGCAATCTGCTGAGCAACGTCCGCACGCACACGCCTGCCGACGTGCCGGTGCGGCTGGAGGTGGAGCGGGACGACAGGGCCGTACGGCTGTGTGTGCGCGACCGGGGGCCGGGGCTGTGCGAGGAGGACGCGGCCCGGGTCTTCGACCGGTTCTTCCGGGCCGGCGGGGGCGCGGGCAGCGGTCTGGGCATGGCGATCGTGCAGGGCGTGGTGGAGGCGCACGGCGGCGAGGTCGCCGTGCGGACGGCGCCCGGTGAGGGGCTGGCGGTCACGGTGACCCTGCCGGCGGTGCCCGTCTCCTGACACGGCCGGCCGGGTCCGTCCCGCGTCAGATCCAGTCGAGGCTCCACAGCCGGAACACGCCGGTGCCGTCCGAGAGGTACTGTCCGCCGCCGACGTCCTCGGTGGTGACGACGTACTCCTTGGCCTGCCACAGCGGGATCAGCGGCACGTTCCGGGCGACGGCCTCCTGCATGTCCCGGAAGTCCCGGGTGGCCTGCGCGCGGTCGCCGTACTGCTGGCTGGCGGTGATCAGCCGGTCGACCGTCCTGTCGCTGTAGCCGGTGTTCATGGTGCCCTTGGTCCCGACGAGGGGGCCGCCGTAGGTGTCCGGGTCGGGGAAGTCCGCGACCCAGCCGACCGCGTACGCGTCGAGCTTGCCGCCCGCCCAGCGCTTCTGGAAGTCGGTCCACTCGTAGCCCTTGACGTCGACCTTGAACAGGCCGCTCGCCTCCAGCTGCTGCTTGATCTCCTCGGCCTCCTCGCCGCCGGAGCCGCGGCCCGTCGCGAAGCCGTAGGTGAAGCGCACCGGCAGGGTGATCCCGGCGTTCTCCAGCAGGGCGCGCGCCTTCGCGGTGCTCTGCTTCGGGTAGGCGTCGAAGAACGAGGTGGTGTGGCCGGTGATGCCGGTCGGGATCAGCGAGTACAGGGGGTCGACGGTCCCCTTGTAGACGGTGGCGGCCAGCTTCTCGCGGTCCACCAGCCACGCCATGGCCTTGCGCACCCGCACGTCGTGCAGCGGGGAGGAAGCGCGGGTGTTGAAGTACAGGTTGCGGACCTCGGAGCTGTCGGCCTCCGAGACGCGCTGGTCGGTGTCGGCCGCGTTGAGGCCGGCGAGGACGCGGGGCGGCAGCGTGCGCGTGGCGACGTCGATCCGCCGGTCGGTCCAGGCGTCGCCGAGGGCGCCGGCGTCGGAGTAGTAGCGCAGTTCGACCGGGGTGGCGCCGCCGCCGACGGCGCCCTTGTACCGGGGGTTGGGGTCGAGCAGGGCCTGCTTGCCCTCGCTGTAGCCGGACAGCGTGTACGGGCCGGTGCCGTCCACGGAGTCACCGGTGCGCAGCTCGCCCGCCGGGTACTTCTCCCGGTCGACGATGGCGCCGGCGCCGGTGGCGACCTTGAGCGGGAACGTGGCGTCGGGCGACGACAGCCGGAAGGTGACGGTACGGCCGCTCGCGCGCACCGAGCCGAGCGTGTCCAGCAGGGAGACCGGGCCGACGTCCGAGTTGATCCGCTTGACGCGGTCGAAGGAGTACTTGACGTCCTCCGCGGTCATCGCCCGCCCGCTCGGGAACGTGATGCCCTCGCGCAGCGTGCAGCGGTACGTCCGCAGCCCGTCGCCGACGAAGCCGCAGCTCTCGGCGGCGTCCGGGACGGGTGTGACACCGCCGGCCTCGAAGGTCATCAGCGACTGGAAGACGTTGCTGAACAACGCCCATGAGCCGGCGTCGTAGGCGCCGGCCGGGTCGAGCGAGGTGACGGCGTCCGTCGTGCCGACCGTGATGGTTCGTTCCTGGTTCTGCTGTGACGGCAGCAACTGCCAGCCACCCACTCCCACGGCTGCCAGCACGAGCAGCGTCGCGAGAATCCGCATGCGAACCGTACGCATGGGTGTGCCCTCTCCCCAGGCCCCGCAGGGCCCCCGCGTGAAGCTGTTTGTTTTTCAGCCACTCCCCTAAGTGGCGGGCACACCTAACCACACGGGTTTCATCGGGCGGAAGGGGATTCTGCCGACATGAGAAAGAACTTACCTACGGGCGTTTCCAGCAGGTTTCACGATTCGGCCACCTCGCGGGCACACGCAGGTCAGGCCTGACGGGACGCCAGCTCGATCACGGTGATGTCGGAGGGGGCGCCCACACGCGTGGGCGGGCCCCAGGCGCCCGCGCCCCGGCTGACGTACAGCTGGGTGTCGCCGTAGCGCTCCAGTCCCGCCACCGTCGGGTTCGCCAGCTCGGCGATGAGGCTGCCCGGCCAGAGCTGGCCGCCGTGGGTGTGCCCGGAGAGCTGGAGGTCCACGCCGTGCTCGACGGCGTCGTGGATCTGGACCGGCTGGTGGGCCATGAGCACGCACGCGCGTGCCTTGTCGCGGTCGTCGAGCGCCCGCGCGAAGTCGGGGCCCTGCCCCTCGTCCTCGCCCGCCACGTCGTTGACGCCGGCCAGGTCGAAGTGGGGCAGTTCCGTGCGGGCGTTCTCCAGGGGGCGCAGGCCCAGCCGGCGCACCTCCTGGACCCATTGCGCGGCGCCCGAGAAGTACTCGTGGTTGCCGGTGACGAAGAAGCTGCCGTCGCGCGCTCTCAGCTGCGCGAGCGGGGCGGCCGCCGGGCCGAGGTCCTTGACGCTGCCGTCCACCAGGTCACCGACGACCGCGATGAGGTCGGGCTGGGTGCCGTTGATCGTGTCGACGACCTTCTGCGCGAAGCCGCGGCCCAGGACAGGTCCGAGGTGGATGTCGCTGACGACGGCGATCCGGTAACCGTGGGCCGCGCGCGGGAGCTTGGCCAGCGGGACGGTGACCCGCTTGACCCTCGGGCCGCGCAGCACGGTGCCGGTGCCGTAGCCGACGGTGCCGACGGCGGCCGCCGCGGCGGTGCCGGCGACCACCCGGGAGACGAACAGGCGCCGGCTGGGCTGAGGCCGGGCTTCGTCCGGGCCGTCGGAGCCGGCCGCGGGCGGGTCGGCGGTGAGCGCCGGTGTGCGGCCCCTGGCCGGGGACGCGCCCCGGGGGCCGCGCGGGCCGGCCGCCGCGGTGGCCGGGGCGGCGGGCTCGGCGGCGTCCGGCTCGGGCCGCGCCGCGGACGCGCCGGCGCCCGCCCGCCGGTCGAGCCGGCGGCGCAGCAGCGGCCGTACGAGCTCACCGGCCAGCAGGAACAGCAGCAGGTACAGCGACAGGGCCAGCCACAGGAAGCCCGGCCAGGCCAGGGCCCGCTGGAGCCAGAAGGGCGCGCCCGCGCGCTCGGCGACCAGGGCGCCGACCGTCAGCGCCCAGCCACCGGCGATCACGGCCACGCCCACGCGGCGCACGGTCCCCGGAGCGCGGGTCGTGTCGCGGAAGAGGCGGCGCCACACCCACCAGTTGCCCGTCACCAGCACGGACACCACGAGCAGTGCGACGAGCGCGAAGACGATGACCACGCCGGCGTTCCCTTTCCCTCACGTGCCCGGTGAACGTCCGGACCGGTGGCCGAGTTCCTATGACGTCCGGCGCAGTGCGCGCACTCCGCGCAACCCGATGGCCCCGACGACCGTCCCCAGTACGAAGGAGACGACGGCGAGCAGCAGATGCACCCAGAAGTACGCCGTGGGCTGCCCGTCCTCGAACGCGAGCCCGCTGCTGTCCTTGATCAGGTTTTTGACGAAAGTGACCCAGATGACCCAGCTCCACACTCCGAAGGCGAGCAGGAACCAGGAGACGGGGCGGCTGAGCTTCATGTCCTCAGTATCGCCGTCCCCCGCCGGGTGCACGGAGCGGGGTGGGGGCGGGAACGGGACTTCCACGGGAACGCCCTGTACGTTTCCGCTCGTGCCCGCACCTACGAAGACCGCCAGGCGTGGCCTGCTGGTCGCCTCCGCCGTCCTGTCGTCGTCCCTCGCGCTGACCGTGCCCGTCGCGCACGCGGCCCCCAGGCCGTCGCCGAGTACGAGCCCTTCGGCCACACCCCCGGCGGACATGTCGACGGTGGGCGGGGAGCTGCTGGGCCGGCCCGGCACCCAGGTGAACCTGGCGGGCGGCGCCCCCGTCCTGCCGAAGGACCTGTCGGCCCGCTCCTGGATCGTCGCCGACGCCGAGTCCGGCGATGTGCTCGCCGCGCACAACGCGCACTGGCGGCTGGCCCCGGCGAGCACCATGAAGATGCTGTTCGCCGACACCGTGCTGCCCCGCTTCCCGAAGACCACCGAGCACAAGGTGGCCGTGTCCGACCTGGCCGGCGTCGGTGCCGGCTCCAGCGTGGTCGGCATAAAGGAGAACGAGACGTACTCGGTGCACGACCTGTGGCTCGGTGTCTTCCTGGCCTCGGGCAACGACGCCGTGCACGTGCTGTCCGCGATGAACGGCGGCGTCGACAAGACCGTGCGGGAGATGAACGAGCACGCCGAGGAGCTGCAGGCCCTCGACACGCACGTGGTCTCCCCCGACGGCTACGACGCCCCGGGGCAGGTGTCGTCGGCGTACGACCTGACGCTGTTCGCGCGTTCCGGGCTGCAGAAGAAGGACTTCCGGGAGTACTGCTCGACGGTCACCACGAAGTTCCCGGGTGCGACGAAGAAGAGCAAGGGCAAGTCGGTGCGCGGGTCCTTCGAGATCCAGAACACCAACCGGCTGCTGCGCGGCGACTCGGACATCTCGGTGTATCCGGGCATCGCCGGGGTGAAGAACGGCTACACCACCAACGCCGGTCACACCTTCACCGGGGTCGCCGAGCGCGACGGCAGGGTGCTGCTCGTCACGGTGATGAACCCCGAGAAGCAGGAGCACAACGAGGTCTACAAGGAGTCCGCGCGGCTGCTCGACTGGGGCTTCCAGGCGGCCGGCAAGGTGCAGCCGGTGGGTGAGCTGGTGGCGCCGAAGAGCGCTCAGGGCGGCGCGGAGCCCGGCGCGGGCACGACCGGGGAGGCCGGGGGCGCCAAGGGTGCGGAGAAGTCCGCCAAGCCCGCCGTGGGCGCCTCCGCGGCCGGCGGGTCGGGCGGCGTCGGGGTCGCGCTCGGCATCGCCGCGGGCGTCCTCGCGCTGCTCGGCGCGGGCGTCTTCCTGGTCAACCGCCGGTGGCCGCTGCCCGACCTGGTGCGCCGCCGGGGCCGTTCCTGATCCCTGGTCCGCCGGACGGGTCCGGGCCGCCGGAGGTCTCCGGTGCCGCGGACCCGTCCCCCAGCTCGGCCTCCTTGCTGCCGGTCGCCGTCCAGGCCGCGCAGAACACCACCAGTTTCGACGTGAAGTTGATCCACAGCAGCAGGGCGACGGGCACGCCGAACGCGCCGTACATGCTCTTCGTGGCCACACCCTGGATGTAGCCGCTGAGCAGGAGTTTCAGCAGCTCGAAGCCGATCGCGCCGATCAGGGCGGCCACCACCAGCCGGCGGCGCGGCGGTTCGACGCCCGGCAGCAGGGTCAGCACGTACAGCAGGACCAGGAAGCCGGCGAGGACCGCGACCAGGAAGGCGGCGGCCCGCAGCAGGACCCCGCCCCAGCCGCCCTCGTCCACACCGAGCTGACGGGTCGTCCAGCCGACCGCCGCGGAGGCCACGGTGGACGCGAGGATCGTCACCAGGATCGCGCCGCCGAGGCCGACCAGGACGACGGCGTCCTTGGCCTTGTGCAGCAGCGGGTTCTCCTCCTCGTCGGGCAGCTCCCAGACCGCGCGCAGGCACTCGCGCACCGAGCCCACCCAGCTGATGCCGGTGAGCAGCAGGGCGGCGCCCGCGATGAGGCCGACGGTGCCGGCGTTCTGCACGAGGGTGTTGATGTCGAGCTGGTCGGAGATGCCGGGGACCTGGTCGGCCAGCTTGTCCTGGAGCTTGTCCTGCTGCTCCGTGCTGAGCGTGGCGGCCGCGATCGCCGCCGCCACGGTGAGCAGCGGGAACAGCGCGACGAAGCTGACGAAGGTCATCGCCGCCGCCAGTCGTGTCCACTTCACCCTGTCGAGGCGCTCGTAGGACCGCCACGCGTGCGTGGTCATCAGCCGGGCCACCCAGGGCCCCACGACGGGGAGTCTCTTCAGCCAGTCCACGATCCGACTCTCCCCTCCGCACGGAACACCCATGTCCGTGTGCCCCAGAACCGCAGGACCGTAGCCAGCGCCATGCCGACGACCGCCCCCGAGACGGTGTCCGCGCGCTGGGAGGTGAACCCGAGCCCGTAGTGGCTCAGGGCCAGGCAGAGCAGCTGGACGGCGGCCCCGGCGGCGTTCACCGCGAGGAAGGCGGCGTAGGGGTGCGGCCCGTGCGGCCGGGTGTGCCGGTAGGTGCCGAGGGCGTTGCCGGCGTAGGCGACCGTGCAGCCGGCGAGGAAGGACAGGCCCTTGGCGGTGAGCGGGCCGAGGCCTGCGGGCCCGCGCAGGGCGGTGAACAGCGCGAGGTCGACGGCGTAGGCGGCGAGCCCGGCGGCGGCGAACCCCAGGACCTCGCGGCGGGCGGGTCGCGCCCCTACCAATTGGCCACCGCCAGCGCGTACATCGTCATCCACACCACCCCGATGACCGCCAGGGCCCGGTCGCGCAGGACCACCTCCTCGGGCTCACCCGCGGTGCCCCGGTCGGCGAACACGGCGTACCGCAGGATCGCGAGGACGAAGGCGACCATGGACAGCTGGCGCCAGGGCAGCACGCTGGTGTGCGGCACACCGCCCTCCTCCAGGGCCCACAGGCAGTACCCGAGCACGGCGACGCCGGCCGCGAGCTGCCAGACGAAGCGCAGGTAGCCCGGGGTGTACTCGGTGAGCAACGCGCGCGTGGCGCCCGCCTTCCCGGCCATCTGGACGGCCTCGGAGTACCGCTTGGCCGCCACCATGAACAGCGCCCCGAACCCGGTGGTGATGAGGAACCAGCGCGAGAGCGGGATGCCGAGCGCGAGCCCGCCGGCCACGGCCCGCATCAGGAACCCGGTCGTGACGACCGCGAGGTCGACGACGAGGACGTGCTTGAGACGCACGCAGTACGCCAGTTGCATGCCCACGTAGGCCACCAGCAGGGCCGCGACGGCCGGGGAGGCCAGCCGGACGGCGAGGGCGGGCGCGAGGACGGCGAGGACGCCTCCGGCGGCGTACGCGACGGGGACGGGCACCTGTCCGGCGGCGACCGGGCGGCGGCGCTTGGTGGGGTGGGCGCGGTCCGCCTCGGCGTCGCGGGCGTCGTTGACCAGGTAGACGGCGGCGGCGCAGGCGGTGAACAGCACGAAGACAAGGGCCACCTGGGTCAGGGCGTGCACGGAGAAGAGCCGGCCCGCGGCGGCCGGGGCGGCGACGACCAGGACGTTCTTGACCCACTGCTTCGGACGCGCGGTCCTGAGCAGGCCCGTCGCCACGCCTCGCGGGCCGCGCCCGCCGGAGGAGGGCTCCGTCCGGGACGCCGGTCGGCGCTGCTCGTGGAGCGTCGCCTCCCCGGCGCGGGCGGCGCTCGTCAAGGGGCCGGCCTCAGCCACGGACGCCTCCCGTGCCCATCCAGCGTGCTCCGAGGCCCGCCGTGAGCGCGCCGAGGGCCGCGCCCGCGGCCACGTCGGAGGGGTAGTGCACGCCGGCGACGAGACGCGACAGGCACATCGCGGCGGCGAGCGGCGCGATCGCGGGCACACCGAGCGCTCCGAACGCGACGGCCGCGGCGGTCGCGGAGGCGGCGTGGGAGCTCGGGAAGGAGTGCCGGCCCGCGGTGCGCACCAGCGGTTCGACGTGCGCAGGGCGCGGGCGGCGCACGACCCGTTTGACCGCCATGCTGACGAGGTGGGCCCCGGCCGTGAGCGCCGTGCCGCGCAGCCAGGCGCCGCGCCGCCCGCCGTCCACGGCGGCCCCCGTCAGCCCCGCCGCCAGCCACAGGGCGCCGTGTTCGCCCGTCCAGGACAGGGCTCGGGCGGCGCCGGCGACCCTCGGGTCGCGGGCACGGGCGTGCAGGGCGGTCAGGATGCGGTGGTCCGCGCCCCGAAGGCCTGGCCGGTCGATGGCGTCGAGGTGGTCCATGTGGACCCACTGTTCACGCCCAGGAGGACGCCATTACGGCAATATTGAGCGACATCCCATTAATCACCCATTTCGGGGAGGGCAGGGATGTTTCAGAAGTAATGCCGCACAAGCGGGCGCTACGGTCGCCGACATGCCTGCCGACACCGTCTCCGTCACGGGATGGGGCCGCACCGCCCCCACCACGTCCCTGCTGATCCGTCCGCGGACCTACGAGGAGGCCGCGGCCGCGGTCCGCTCCTGCGGCGCCCGCGGCGGCATCCCCCGGGGCCTGGGACGGGCGTACGGGGACGCGGCGCAGAACGCCGGAGGCGCGATCTTCGACATGACCGGCCTGGACCGGGTGCACGCCGTCGACGTGGCGGGCGGGGTCGTCTCGTGCGACGCGGGCGTCTCCCTGCACCGGCTCATGGAGGTCCTGCTGCCGCTCGGCTGGTTCGTGCCCGTCACCCCGGGGACCCGCTATGTGACGGTCGGCGGCGCGATCGGCGCGGACATCCACGGCAAGAACCACCATGTGTCCGGCTCCTTCTCCCGGCACGTCCTGTCGCTGGAACTCCTCACCGCCGACGGCGAGATCCGCACGGTCCCGCGCGGCACCCCCCTGTTCGACGCCACCACCGGCGGCATGGGCCTGACCGGCGTGATCCTCACCGCCACCCTGCAACTCCAGCCGGTGCGGACCTCACTGATGACCGTCGACACCGAGCGGGCGCGCGACCTGGACGACGTGATGGCCCGGATGACCGCCACCGACGACCAGTACCGGTACTCGGTCGCCTGGATCGACCTGCTGGCGCGCGGCGCCGCGACCGGGCGCGCGGTGCTCACCCGGGGCGACCACGCCCCCCTGGAGGCGCTGCCGAAGGGCACGCGCGCGCGAAGGGACCCGCTCGCCTTCCGGCCCTCCCGGCTGCCGGCCGTCCCCGCCGTACTGCCCGAAGGGCTGCTGAGCCGCCGTACGGTCGGCTGGTTCAACGAGCTCTGGTACCGCAGGGCGCCCCGCGCGCGGACCGGCCAACTGCAGAAGCTGTCCGCCTTCTTCCACCCGCTCGACGGGGTGCCGCACTGGAACCGGATCTACGGCCGGGGCGGCTTCGTGCAGTACCAGTTCACCGTCGGGCACGGCCAGGAGGACACCCTGCGCCGGATCGTGCGGCGGGTGTCCGAGCACCGCTGCCCGTCCTTCCTGGCCGTCCTGAAGCGGTTCGGGGACGCCGACCCGGGCTGGCTCTCGTTCCCCCAGCCAGGCTGGACCCTGGCCCTGGACATCCCCGCCGGACTGCCGGGCCTCGGCGCCCTCCTGGACACGCTGGACGAGGACGTGGCCGCGGCCGGCGGACGCGTGTACCTCGCCAAGGACTCCCGGCTGCGGCCCGAACTGCTCGCCGCGATGTACCCGCGCCTGGACGACTTCCGCGCGCTGCGCGCCCGCATGGACCCGCGCGGGGTCTTCGTCTCGGACCTGGCCCGCCGCCTCGACCTCTGACCCCGGCTTTCCACCCCCTCAAGGAGTTGTCGTGAAGGACGCCTTCGGCATTCCCCAGTCCCTGCTCGTCCTCGGCGGCACATCCGAGATCGCGTTGGCCACCGCCCGCCGGCTGATCACGCGCCGCACCCGCACCGTCTGGCTGGCGGGCCGCCCCTCGCCCGCCCTGGACCGGTCCGCCGCCGATCTGCGGGCCCTCGGGGCCGACGTGCGCACGGTCGCCTTCGACGCGCTGGACCCCGAGTCCCACGAGGCGGTGCTCGGCAAGGTGTTCGCCGAGGGCGACATCGACATGGTGCTGCTCGCCTTCGGCATCCTCGGCGACCAGGCGCGCGACGAACGCGAGCCGCTGAACGCGGTCCGGGTCGCCCAGACGAACTACACGGGGGCCGTGTCCGCCGCCCTGGTCAGCGCCTGCGCCCTGCAGTCCCAGGGGCACGGCTCGCTGGTCGTGCTGTCCTCGGTCGCCGGCGAGCGGGCGCGCCGCGCCAACTTCATCTACGGCTCCAGCAAGGCCGGCCTGGACGCCTTCACCCAGGGACTGGGCGACGCGCTGCACGGCACCGGCGTGCACGTCATGGTCGTCCGCCCCGGGTTCGTCCGCTCGAAGATGACCGCCGACCGCGAGGAGGCGCCGTTCGCGACCACCCCGGAGGCGGTCGCCACGGCGATCGAGGTGGGGCTGCGGCGGCGCTCGGAGACGGTGTGGGTGCCGGGCGCGCTCCGTGTGGTGATGTCGGCGCTGCGGCACGTCCCGCGCGCGGTCTTCCGCCGGCTGCCCGTGTGAGGGCGGCGGCTACGTCGCCGGGATGGAGCCGCGTTCGACGTGTCCGGCCTGCGGGGGCACCACCGGGCCGCCGAAGGTGAAGTCCCGCAGCTTGCGCCAGACGCCGTCGGCGCCCTGCTCGTACAGGGCGAAGCCGGTGCAGGGCCACTCGGCCCGGTAGTCGGCCAGCTCCTCGAACGCGCGGTCCATCGACTCCTCGTCGATGCCGTGGGCGACGGTCACATGCGGGTGGTACGGGAACTGCAGCTCGCGCGCGACCGGACCGGAGGCGTCCCGTACTTGCTTCTGCAGCCAGGTGCAGGCCTCGGCGCCCTCGACGACCTGGACGAAGACCACCGGCGACAGCGGCCGGAAGGTGCCCGTGCCGGACAGCCGCATCGGGAAGGGGCGACCGTTCGCCGCGACCTCCGCCAGATGCGCCTCGATCGCCGGCAGCAGCGAGGAGTCGACCTCGGTCGGCGGCAGCAGGGTGACGTGCGTGGGGATGCCGTGAGCCGCGGCGTCGCCGAAGCCCGCGCGCCGCTCCTGGAGCAGGCTGCCGTGAGGCTCCGGGACCGCGATCGACACACCGATCGTTACGGTCCCCACGTCGTCTCCTGTCGTTCGTCGGTGAGTCCGCCGTCGCGGAGCTCGTGCCCATCGGGTGAGCGCGGGTGACGGCCCATGCCGTCACCCGATATCGACTGTACGGCCACGGCCCCGTCGCGGGCAGGCGCAACCGAAGTGATGTGCAGCGCTGTGCGGTGGTGCGTCCGGCGCACCACCGCGTCCCGCCGCCCCCGGTGGGGCGGGGTCAGTGCTTGGCGGGCAGGAAGCCGACCCTGTCGTACGCCTGGGAGAGCGTCTCCGCGGCGACGGCACGCGCCTTCTCCGCCCCCTTGGCCAGGATCGAGTCGAGTGTCTCCGGGTCGTCCAGATACTGCTGGGTGCGCTCCCGGAAGGGCGTCACGAACTCGACCATGACCTCGGCGAGGTCCGTCTTGAGCGCACCGTAGCCCTTGCCGTCGTACTTCTGCTCCAGTTCCCCGATTCCCGTACCCGTGAGGGTCGAGTAGATCGTGAGCAGGTTGCTGACGCCCGGCTTGTTCTCGGTGTCGTAGCGGATGACGGTGTCCGTGTCGGTGACCGCGCTCCTGACCTTCTTGGCGGTGGCCTTCGGCTCGTCCAGGAGGTTGATCAGGCCCTTCGGCGTGGACGCCGACTTGCTCATCTTGATCGACGGGTCCTGGAGGTCGTAGATCTTCGCCGTCTCCTTGAGGATGTACGGCTTCGGGAGCGTGAAGGTCTCGCCGAAACGGCCGTTGAAGCGCGTGGCGAGGTCACGGGTGAGCTCGATGTGCTGGCGCTGGTCCTCGCCGACGGGGACCTCGTTGGCCTGGTACAGCAGGATGTCCGCGACCTGGAGCACCGGGTACGTGAACAGGCCGACCGAGGCGCGGTCCGCGCCCTGCTTGGCGGACTTGTCCTTGAACTGGGTCATGCGGCTGGCCTCGCCGAAGCCGGTGAGGCAGTTCATCACCCAGGCGAGCTGGGCGTGCTCGGGGACGTGGCTCTGCACGAACAGCGTGCAGCGGTCCGGGTCGAGTCCGGCGGCCAGCAGCTGGGCGGCGGCGAGCCGGGTGTTGGCGCGCAGCTCGGCCGGGTCCTGCGGGACCGTGATCGCGTGCAGGTCGACGACCATGTAGAACGCGTCGTGGGTGTCCTGGAGCGCCACCCACTGGCGGACGGCGCCGAGGTAGTTGCCGAGGTGGAACGACCCGGCGGTGGGCTGGATCCCGGAGAGTACGCGCGGGCTGCCCGGCACGGCGGAGCCGTTCCCCTGCGGGTGGTCGTGGGCGGCGAGTGGGCGATCAGTGGCCATGCCGCCCATTCTCTCAGGTCCCGGGGTCCGGTCCGGAACGGGCCACGACGGCAGAAGGAACGGGTCGTGCCGGGAGGGGAACCGATCCGGTCCGGGCGGTGTACCAAAGATGTGAGGACGCGGGAGGGGGGCCGCATCGTCGATGAGGCCGCGGTGATCGCACGCGTACGCGCCGGGGAGCCGGAGGCGTACGCGCAGCTGGTGCGGGCTCATACGGGTATCGCGCTCAGGGCGGCCGCCGCGCTCGGCGCGGGTGCGGACGCGGAGGACGTGGTGCAGCAGGCGTTCGTCAAGGCGTACTGCTCGCTGGGCCGTTTCAAGGAGGGCTCGGCCTTCCGGCCGTGGCTGCTGTCGATCGTGGCCAATGAGACGAGGAACACAGTGCGGGCGGCGGCCCGCCGGCGCACCCTCGCCGGGCGTGAGGCCGCGCTGGTCGAGGCGGACCCGCTGATACCGGACGCGGCGGACCCGGCGGTCGCCGCGCTGGAGCGGGAGCGCCGGGCCGCGCTCCAGGCCGCCCTCGGCCGGCTGAGCGAGGAGCACCGGCTGGTCGTCACCTACCGCTATCTCCTGGAGATGGACGAGACCGAGACGGCCCAGGCGCTGGGATGGCCCCGTGGCACGGTGAAGTCCCGGCTGAACCGCGCGCTGCGCAAGCTCGGGCGGCTGCTCCCGGAGTTCGAGCCGCGGGAAGGGGGTGAGGAGCATGGGTGACGGACGCAAGCCCGGCGGAGACCGCGATCACGGCGGGGAGGGCTCCGGCCTGCCCGAGGAGCTGCGGGCGCTGGGGCGTTCCCTGGACGCGCGCGGCGGGCCCGACGGCGCCGAGACGATGGTCGAGCGGGTGCTGACCGAGATACTCGCCGAGCATCTGTCCGTCGCCGCGCCCGAACCGCCGGGCCGGCGCGAGCGGCTGCGCGCCCTGCGGCGCTGGGCGCGGCGGCGGTGGCGCGCGCTGACCGCCGCGCTGTGCGGCCTGGTGACCGTGCTCGTTCTCACGCCTCCGGTGCGGGCGGCCGTCCTCGACTGGTTCGGCTTCGCGGGCGCCGAGATCCGGTACGACCCGTCGGCGACACCCGCGCCCGGTGCCCGCGTCCCCGGCTGCGGACGCTCGGTGCCGCTCGCCGAGGCGGAGCGCCGCGCCGGGTTCGCCCCGGTGGTGCCCGCGCGGCTCGGGACCCCGGACGCGGTCGCCGTCACCCGTGAGCCGCGCGACCGGTTCCTGATCAGCCTCTGCTGGTACGACGACGGGCGCACGGTCCGGCTGGACGAGCGGCGGGCCGGGCTGGACGTCCGCTTCGGCAAGACCGTCCGTGTCCAGCCGCAGTGGATCACGCTCGGTCCGGACGGGACGGACGGCGACGTACCCGGGACGGCTCTGTGGTTCGACCGGCCGCATCTGCTCTCCGTCTGGCTCACGGACACGCACGGCCTCTTCCAGCGGGAGGTCCGCCCGGCCGGTCCGACGCTGCTGTGGACGCACCAGGCAGGGGGCGAGACGGTGACGCTCCGGCTGGAGGGCGTCGAGGGGGTCGGGCGGGCGACGGGGATCGCCCGGTCGCTGGAGGACTGAGGCCGAAAATGCCGGGCCGGGGGTGGGAACTGGGAGGGGTCGGGCGGTGTACCAGAAGTGACATGCGGCTCGGGGACGGGCCGCGAGGGGACCGCTCGGGTTGGGGGTTCGGATGTGGGCAGTGGGAGAGGGCCGGCCGCGGGGCGTGGGGCGCCGACTCGTGGGCGTGGGCGGGGCGTTGCTGGCGGGGTTTGCCCTGCTGCTGTGGGGAGCGGCTCCGATGGCGTCCGCGGGCGGGCCGACCAGCGTGCTCCTGGCGGCGCCTGGGAACCAGCGGACGGCTGCGCTGTACCACTCCGACCGTGAGTACGCGGCGCTGGACAGGCTCCTCGGCACCCCGGCCAGAGGGTCCCGGGAGCAGCCGCCGGACGAGGAGTTGATGGCGGCCGACCAGATCAACGTCACCTGGATGGTGCACGACGTGATGCCGTGGCGCATCGACCGGGTCCACCGCATGGCCCGCGGCAAGGACGTGTGGATATTCCGGACGACGGACGTCGAGCGGCAGACGCGGGGCTCCTGGTACCGGGCCGCCCGTCCGGGGGAGCTGCGCGCCCTGTTCGACGATCTGGACCTGACGGGCGGGCCGACCTCGACACCGGGGGCGTACGAGGAGACGCGGGACGTCCCGACGGGACCGGCCGCCGAGCCGTCGGAGGCGGTCGCCGGGCCCTCGGAGGCCGTCGCCGAGGCTTCTGGGACCGCTGCCTCGGCACCGCCCGCCGCCCGGGCGTCGTCCGGACCGGGTGCCGGTACGGGCTGGTGGTGGGCGGGGCCGGGCGCGGTGGCCGGAGCGGTCCTGGCGCTGGGCCTGCGCCCGTGGGTGAGCCGGCGCCCCTGGGACCGGCTGCGCGGTGAGCCGGGGCCGCGCCAGGAGCTGCGGGACGTGTGAGCGGCGGGCCGGACAGGTCGGACGGGGAGGGGAGTCATGTCGGCGAGAGCGGGGCGCGGCCGGCGCGGAGGGTGGCGGCGGTGGGGTGCGGGCGAGTCGGGGCGGGCCGGGAGTGCGGTGGTGCTCGTGCTGGTGTCGGGGGCGCTGGTCTGCGGGCCGGTGGCGGGCGCCTCGGCGGCGCCGGTGCGGGTGCGGGACGTTCCCGATGTGGCGGTGGTCGTCGCGGGCACCGGTGGGCGGACGACGGCGCTGCACTCCGGCGACCGGGACTTCGCCCGGCTGTGGCAGCTGTTCCAGCCCGCGTACACGGGGACCGAGCGGGTGCCCGAGGCATGGGTCGAGGGGCGTCATCCGCCGGTCCGGCTGACCGTCCTCTGGGGGCTGACGGGTGTCGGCGGCTGGCCGCAGACGGACCGGGCGCCTGGCGGGGACGTGGCCCTGCGGCGGCAGGACCAGCTGTTCGTGGCCGTCGACGGTACGCCGTGGGTGCGCTCGGACCTCGCACCGGACGTCGAGGACGACGACATCCGCTGGCATCGCGCGCCGCGGTCCGTCCTCCAGCGGCTGGAGCGGGGGCGGCTGCTGGGCGGGGCGGAGGGCGGCCCGGCGGAGACGGAGGCCGTCGCCGGGGGCGGTGGCCGGGAGGGTTTCGGGCCGGGTGCGGGTGAGGTGCGCTGGGGGGTGGCGGGGCTCGCCGTGGGGCTCGCGGCCGGGGTGGGCGGGACCGTGTTGATACGCCGCGCGGCGGCCCGGCAGGGAGCCGGACCGCCGCGGGAGGAGGAGCCGCGCCAGGAGCTGATCGATCTGGACCGGTGAGGCCCGGAGCGCGTCACCCGGGCGCGTCACCGGGGCGCCTCGCCGGGGCGTCAGCCCAGGTCGACCTGCGGGTACAGCGGGAAGCCGGCCACGAGGTCGGTGGCCCGGCGGGAGATCTCGTCGGAGACCTTCGCGTCGAGGACGTGGGCCGCCTTGGAGGGGGCGCCCGACTTGGTGGTGCCCGGCTCGGTGGTGGTGAGGACGCGGTCGATGAGGGCGGCGACCTCGTCCATCTCGGCGGTGCCCAGGCCACGGGTGGTCAGGGCGGGCGTGCCGACGCGGATGCCGGAGGTGTACCAGGCGCCGTTCGGGTCGGCCGGGATGGCGTTGCGGTTGGTGACGATGCCGGAGTCGAGGAGCGCGGCCTCGGCCTGGCGGCCGGTGAGGCCGTAGGAGGAGGCGACGTCGATCAGGTTCAGGTGGTTGTCGGTGCCGCCGGTGACCAGGGTCGCGCCCCGGCGCGTCAGGCCCTCGGCCAGCGCGCGGGAGTTGTCCACGATGCGCTGGGCGTAGTCCTGGAAGGCGGGCTGGCGGGCCTCGGCGAGGGCGACGGCCTTGGCGGCCATGACGTGCGGGAGCGGGCCGCCGAGGACCATCGGGCAGCCGCGGTCGACCTGGTCCTTGAGGGAGTCGTCGCACAGCACCATGCCGCCGCGCGGGCCGCGCAGCGACTTGTGGGTGGTGGTGGTGACGATCTGGGCGTGCGGTACCGGGTCGAAGTCGCCGGTGAGGACCTTGCCGGCGACGAGACCGGCGAAGTGGGCCATGTCGACCATGAGCGTGGCGCCGACCTCGTCGGCGATCTCGCGCATGATCCGGAAGTTCACGAGACGGGGGTACGCGGAGTAGCCGGCGACGATGATGAGCGGCTTGAACTCGCGGGCGGACACGCGCAGCGCCTCGTAGTCGATCAGGCCGGTGGCCGGGTCGGTGCCGTAGGAGCGCTGGTCGAACATCTTGCCGGAGATGTTCGGGCGGAAGCCGTGGGTGAGGTGGCCGCCGGCGTCCAAGGACATGCCGAGCATGCGCTGGTTGCCGAAGGCGCGGCGCAGTTCGGCCCAGTCGGCCTCGGAGAGGTCGTTGACCTGGCGGACGCCGGCCTTCTCCAGGGCGGGGGCCTCGACGCGGTCGGCGAGGACGGCCCAGAAGGCGACCAGGTTGGCGTCGATGCCGGAGTGCGGCTGGACGTAGGCGTGCCGGGCGCCGAACAGTTCCTTGGCGTGTTCGGCGGCCAGGGACTCGACGGTGTCGACGTTGCGACAGCCGGCGTAGAAGCGGCGGCCGACGGTGCCCTCGGCGTACTTGTCGCTGAACCAGTTGCCCATCGCCAGCAGGGTGGCCGGGGAGGCGTAGTTCTCGGAGGCGATCAGCTTGAGCATCTCGCGCTGGTCGGCGACCTCCTGGCCGATGGCGTCGGCCACGCGCGGCTCGACGGCGCGGATCACGTCGAGGGCGGCACGGAAGGCGGTGGACTCGGGAGAGAGGGACTCGGCTGGCATGGGGACCTCCGGACGTCGTGTGCAGCGTTCACGGGACGGCCCAGGCGCACGGCACTCGGTCTGGACGGGGTCCAGTGGGCCGCTCCCCGATGGTTGGTCCATCCCAGCGCGCCAGTCACGGCCCGTGAGCCAGCCTACCGGGCGGTCCGCGCCGGGGGTCCGCACGTCCACCATGCGGGCCCGGCGTGAGCGGCAGGGAGGGCCGTCAGAGGATCACGTGCGGGAGGAAGCGGGCGTACTCGTCCGTGATGAGACCGGAGGACTCGCGGATGCCGAGGCCGGCCGGCTCGTCCTCGACGACCCAGGCGCCGAGGACGACGTGGTTGCCGTCGAACACGGGCAGCGGGGCCAGCTGCTGGTAGCAGCAGGGCTCGTCGCGCACCTCGGCGGCGGCGCCCTTCTCGTGCACGGTGACCCCGGCGCCCTCACGGCCGAGCAGCGGCTTGGCGACGTAGCCGGTCGTGTCCGCCAGGTCGCGGGGGCCGTCGAGGTGGGCGGGCAGGAGGTTGGGGTGGCCCGGGTAGAGGTCCCACAGGACGGCGAGGAGGGCCTTGTTGCTGAGGAGCATCTTCCAGGCGGGTTCGATCCACAGGGTGGTGCCCGTGCCGCCGCCGTTGTCGAGGGTGTCGAGGACGTGCCCGGCGAACCGGTCGGTGGTCAGCCACTCCCAGGGGTAGAGCTTGAAGCAGCTGCGGATGAACCGGAGCCGGGTGTCGACGAAGCGGCCCGACAGGTGCTCCCAGCCGATCTCCTCCATGGAGATCCAGCCGGTGTCCAGGCCGGCCTGCTCCGCCGTCTCCTTCAGATAGGCGACGGTCATCAGGTCCTCGCCGAGCTCGTCGGCCGAGGAGTACGCGAAGTACAGGGGGCTGCCGGGTGGGAGCCGGTGCGCCTGGCCGCGCCAGGCCTCGACGAGGCGTTCGTGGAGGGAGTTCCACTGGTCGGCGCCGGGGAAGCGCTCCTCCATCCAGAACCACTGGGGTGAGGCGGCCTCCACCAGCGAGGTCGGGGTGTCGGCGTTGTACTCCAGCAGCTTGGCCGGGCCCGTGCCGTCGTAGCGCAGGTCGAAACGACCGTAGACGGAGGGGAGTTCGGCGCGCCGGTGCCAGGACTCGGTGACCGCGTCGACGACCCGCGGGTCGGTGATGCCGAGGTCGGCGAAGCGGCCGGCCGTGACGATGTGGTCGGCGGCTGCGAGGCACATGTGGTGCAGTTCGGCGACGACCTCCTCCAGCGCCTCGACCTCCTGCAGGGAGAAGACGTAGTAGGCGCTCTCGTCCCAGTAGGGGCGCAGGGAGCCGTCGGGGTGTCGGGTGAGCGGGTAGACGAGGCCCTGTTCCTCGACGGTCCGCTGCCAGTCGGGGCGGGGTTCGATGGTGCGACGCTGCATCGGGACTCCTCCGCTCAGCCGCCGCCGCTGCCGGAGCAGCCGAAGCCGCCCCGGTCGACGGCCTCGCTGCGGCTGAAGGTGCCGGAGTCGGCACGGCCGCGGGACACGTCGGCGTCGTAGTACCAGGCGGCGTCCCCGCGGCCGGACGTCTTGCGGCCCTTGCCGCTGGAGGAGCCCGAACCGCCCGCGCAGTTCTTGTCCGCGACGACCTTGTAGCCCTCGTAGGTGTAGCTGTCCCGGTCGACGCAGCGCCGGTCGGGGTCGGAGCCGCACGAGGTCAGGGCCGCGGCGATGACTCCCATCCCACCGAGGACGACCGTGCTGGACCGCAGCCGCCGTCGTGTCTCCGCCATGTGTGTCTCCCCCGTCGAGTTCGCGTCCGCGTTTTGTCCGTGGTTCGTCAGGTGGACAGCCTAGGGATGTGGTGGGCGCGCGGTCGTCGCGGGGCTGGGTTTCCTCTCCTCCTCTCCGCTCGCTTCGCGCCGTTGGGGATGTCTACGCGGTGAGCGCCGTCCTCGCGTCGCGTCTCGCGGTCACGGCGGTGGTCGCGGCCCGGCTGCCGCGGGTGCGGCTGAGCCGTGCCGAGTGGGGCGCGGGGGCCGTGGTGGTTCAGGGCAGGACCCGGCAGAGGGCCTCCAGGGTGCCCGCCCACGCGTGGTCCGGTGGGGTGCCGTAGCCCACCACCAGGGCGTCCAACGGGTCGGCCAGGGCCTGTTCGTGGCGGTAGAAGCCCAGGCCGTGCAGGGCCAGGTTCTGCCAGGCGGCCGCCTGGACGACGGTGCCCTCGGTGCCGGGCGGGAGGCGCAGGACGGCGTGCAGGCCGGCGGCGATGCCGGTGACGGGGATGTGCGGGGCGTGGACGGCGAGGGCCCGCACCAGGGCGTCCCTGCGGCGCCGGTAGCGCAGGCGGGACGCGCGGACCTGTCGGTCGTAGGCACCGGAGGTGAGGAACTCCGCCAGGGTGAGCTGGTCGAGCACCCCGCAGGTGTCGGAGCCGCCCTTGGCCTCGGTCACCTCCTCGACCAGCGCGGGCGGCAGCACCATCCAGGCCAGGCGCAGGCCGGGGGCGAGGGACTTGCTGGCGGTGCCCAGGTAGACGACACGGCCGGGGTCCAGGCCCTGGAGGGCGCCGACGGCCTGGCGGTCGTAGCGGAACTCGCCGTCGTAGTCGTCCTCCAGGACCAGTCCGCCGGTGCGGCGCGCCCACTCCACGACCGGGGTGCGGCGGCTCTGGTGCAGGGGCACGCCCATGGGGAACTGGTGGGCGGGGGTGAGCAGGACGGCTCCGGCGTCGTCGGGCACCCCCGCCGGGTCGGTGCCGCGTGCGTCGAAGGGCAGGGCCGGGACGGCCAGGCCGGCCGCCGTCAGCTGCCGCCGGTGCGGGGCGAGGCCGTAGGACTCCACGGCGACCGTGCGCACGCCGCGTGCCCGCAGCACCCGGCCGAGCAGGCGCAGGCCGTGCAGGAACCCGGAGCACACCACGATGTGCTCGGCGTTGGCGCGCACGCCCCGGGCGCGGGCGAGGTAGCCGGCGAGCGCGCTGCGCAGTTCCGGACGGCCGCGTGGATCGCCGTAGCCGAGGGCCTGGTGGGGTGCGGCGAGGAAGGCCCGGCGGGCGGCCCGCATCCACTCCGTGCGGGGGAACGCGGCGAGGTCGGGGGTGCCCGGGACCAGGTCGTGGGCGGGGCGGGGGCTCTCCGGGCGGGGTGGGACGGGGGTGCCGGGCGGTGGGATCACGGGGCGGTCGGCGACCCGGGTGCCCGACCCCTGCCGTGCGGTGAGCCAGCCCTCGGCGACCAGGTCGGCGTAGGCGTCGGCGACGGTGTTGCGGGCGATGCCGAGGTCCCCGGCGAGGGAGCGGGAGGACGGCAGCCGGGTGCCGGGCGCGAGCCGGCCGGTGCGGACGGCGTCGCGCAGGGCGTCGGTGAGGCCCCGGCGCAGCCCGGGTCCCGCGGGGTCGAGGTGCAGGTCGATGCCGAAAGTGGCCCAGCGTTCCGCCATGGGAATGGACCATACTCCTGGGCTGCCTCGCTCCTAGGGTCGAGGCATGACGACCACGACGAACACCGCGGCCCCCACGGCCACCGCCCCCGAGTCCTACGCCGCCGAGCACCCCGCCCGTCTGGAGTGGGTCCGGCACTCCCCCGAGGTCTACAAGGCGATGGTCCGCCTGGACGCCGCTGCCCGGAAGGGCCTCGACGCCCGGCTGCTCGAACTGGTGAAGGTCCGCGCCTCCCAGCTCAACCACTGCGCCTACTGCCTCGACATGCACTCCAAGGACGCCCTCGCGGCCGGCGAGAGCGTCGAGCGGATCGTGCAGCTCGCCGCCTGGGAGGAGTCCCGGCACTTCTACACGGAGAAGGAGTGCGCGGCGCTGGAGCTGACGGAGGCCGTCACGGTCCTCACGGACGGATTCGTGCCGGACGAGGTGTTCGAGCGGGCCGCCGCGCACTTCGAGGAGGCGCAGCTGTCCCAGCTGATCGCCGCGATCACGGTGATCAACGCCTGGAACCGCTTCGGCGTGACCTGCCGCCTGACGCCGGGCCACTACCAGCCGGGCCAGCACGCGTAGGACTCGACCCGCCGGGCCAGGCGCTCAGCCGGCGTCGCGCTGCTCACGCTCCTTCGCGTACAGGCGGTTCGTGCAGGCGTGGTCGACCGCAATGCCGTAGACGCCTGTCAGGGCCCGGGCGCGCGCCCGCTGCTCGGGCGGCAACTGCTGGGCGAGCTTCTCCTTCGAGATTTTCCCGCCCGTAAGTTGCAGCGTCCATTTCCCCTTGCTCATCGACATCCCGGTCAGCCCGTCCTCGGACATGAAGATCTTCTGGGCCCATCCCTGACGCTTCAGCTCGGCGGCCAGCAACCCGACGTCCTTGCGGCTCGGGACGATGTCGGTGGGCGTCTGGGTGGTGACCACGCAGACGGCGTCGGCACCGTCCCCCGGGGCGGACGGGAACCTCGGTTCCGGGAAGCCCGCGGCCCGCATGCCGGCGGTGATGTCGGCGCGGACCGCGGCGTTGCTGACCGGCGCCCCGGCCGGTTTCGCGCCGGGCGTGGCGCTTGCGTCCGTCCGCTTCGGCGTCGCCTCGGCCCGTCCGCCCTGGCCGGTCTCCCCATTGCCGCATCCGACGAGCAGCACAGCGGCTGTCGCCGGCACCACGACCCCCCATATTCGACGCACAGCTTCCCCATCCCTAATTCACAACATGTTCATGACGTCCGGGGAGTTTCGCACGGCCTGCCGTCAAAGCCGAGTCCGACCCGGTCCACTCGACGGCGGGCCGGGTCGGGCTTCGGCAGATGGGACGTCCGTGGGCGGGTCAGGGCAGCCACTTCCTCCAGTCGGACTCGTGGCGGTCCACCCACTTCTTCGCCGCCTCCTCGGGGGACAGCTTCTGCTCGGCGATCAGCAGGGAGACCTCGTTCTGGTCCTCGGTGGTCCACTTGAAGTTCTTCAGCAGGGCCGCCGCGTCACCGCCGCTCCTGGCGAAGTCCGCGTTGAGGTACTTCTGGAGCGGGGTGTGCGGGTAGGCGCAGGCGACCTTCTCCGGGTCGGCGTCGCAGCCCTCCTTGTAGGCGGGCAGCTTCACCTCGGTCATCGGGACCTTCTCGAACAGCCACTGCGGCTCGTACCAGTACGTCAGGAAGGGCTTCTTCTCCTTGGCGAACTGCTTGATCTGGGTGATCTGCGCCGCCTCGGAGCCGGCGAACACCACCTGGTAGTCCAGGTCGAGGTTCTTCACCAGCGCCTTGTCGTTGGTGACGTAGGACGGCGAGCCGTCCATCAGCTGGCCCTTGCCGCCGCTCTCCGCCGTACGGAGCTGGTCGGCGTACTTGTCGAGGTTCTTCCAGTCGGTGACGTCCGGGTGGGCCTTCGCGAAGTACGTCGGGACGTACCAGCCGATGTGCCCGGTGACGCCGAGGTCGCCGGCGTTCACGATCGTCTTCTTGTCCTCGACGTACCGCTGTTCCTCGTCCGGGTGCCCCCAGTCCTCCAGGAGGGCGTCGACCCGGCCCTGGCTGAGCGCGTCCCAGGCGGGCACCTCGTCGATCTGCACGGTGTCGACGCGGTAGCCGAGCTCGTGCTCCAGCAGGTACTGGGCGACGGCCACGTTGGCCTGGGCGCCCACCCAGGACTGCACGGACAGGGTGACCGTCCGGGCGCCCTCGGCGTTGGCGAACGGCGAGGCCTGCTTGGTCATGTCGGCGGCGCCGCAGCCGGTGAGCAGCGCCAGCGAGGACGCCACCGCCACGGCGGCAGTCGTACGGATGCGCGGTCGCATGTCAGGCTCCCTTCCTCGCGCGGCGTTCGGTCGGCTGGGTCACCCGGTCGAGCATCAGGCCGAGGCAGACGATGGCGGCGCCGGCCACCAGGCCCGTCGCCAGGTCGCCCTGCGCGAGGCCGAAGACGACGTCGTAGCCGAGCGCGCCACCGCCGACCAGGCCGCCGATGATGACGACGGCGAGGACCAGGACGACACCCTGGTTGACGGCGAGCAGCAGCGCGGAGCGGGCGAGCGGGAGCTGGATCTGGCGGAGCTGCTGGCCCGGGGTCGCGCCGAGCGAGCGCGCCGACTCCAGGGCGGCCGGGTCGACCTGGCGCAGGCCCTGCGTGGTGATGCGGACGACGGCGGGGAGCGCGTAGACGACGGCCGCGGCGACGGCGGGGGCGCGGCCCACGCCGAACAGGGCGACGACCGGGATGAGGTACACGAACTGCGGCATCGTCTGGAAGACGTCCAGGACGGGCCGCAGCAGGCGTTCGAGGCGGTCGCTGCGGGCGGCGGCGACACCGGTCGCGAAGCCGATGACCAGGGTGACGGCGACGGCCGCGAGGACCTGGGAGAGGGTGTCGAGCGACGGCTTCCACACGCCGAGCACGCCGATCGCCGCCATGGCGAGGACGGCGGTCAGGGCGGTGCGCCAGGTGCCGATGAGCCAGGCGAGCGCGGCGACGATCAGCAGGACCGCCCACCACGGCAGTCCTTGCAGGCCGTCGCGCACCGGGTCGAGGACCCAGGTGGTGAAGTGGCCGGCCCAGTCGGCGGTGCCGCCGACGACGGGCACACCGGAGTAGAGGTGCGCGGTCATCCAGTCGACGGCGCGGTTGACGGGCTCGGCGATGTTCAGGACCCAGGCGTCGGGCCAGTCGAGCCGGCCCGCGAGGCGTCCGGCGACGGCCACGGCCACGGTGCCGGCCAGCGCGACCAGCCACAGCCGCCGGCCGTGGGGGTGCGGTTCCTCGCCGAGCGTCTCCCCGGCGGCGCCGGTGACGCGGTCGAGGACGACGGCGAGCAGCACGATCGGGATGCCGGCGGCGAGCGCGGCACCGACGTCGACGGAGGCCAACGCCTGGTAGACGCGGTCACCGAGGCCGCCCGCACCGATGACGGAGGCGATGACCGCCATCGACAGCGCCATCATGATCGTCTGGTTGAGGCCGAGCAGGAGCTCCTTGCGGGCCAGCGGGATCCGGGCGGTCAGCAGGCGCTGCCGCGCGGTCGCGCCGAGCGACTCGACGGCCTCCAGGACCTCCTTGTCGGCGCCGCGCAGCCCGAGGGCGGTGAGCCGGGCCATCGGCGGGGCGGCGTAGACGACGGTGGCGAGGACGGCGGCGGGCACGCCGATGCCGAAGACCAGCACGACGGGGAGCAGGTACGCGAAGGCGGGCAGCACCTGCATGGTGTCCAGGACGGGGCGCAGGACCTTCTCCGCCCGGTCGGACAGGCCGGCGGCGAGCCCCAGCAGGGCGCCCACGACGACCGAGGCGAGGACGGCCACGACCATCAGCGCGAGGGTCTGCGTGGTCGGCACCCACATGCCGAGGAACCCGCAGGCGAGGAACGCGGCGCCGGTCCCGGCGGCGAGCCGCCACCCGGCGACGCGCCAGGCGACGAGGGCCGCGGCGGCGGTGACGCCGGCCCAGCCGGCGGCGAGGAGCACGAGGTACACACCGCGTACGGCGAGCACGACCGCGTTGCTGATGTGCCCGAAGAAGTAGAGGAACAGCGGGTGGCTGTCGCGGTTGTCGATGATCCAGGTGCTGGTGTCGGTCAGCGGCCCGGAGACGTCGACGGTGAGCGCGGTCGGCCAGCTGCCGCTGGACCAGCGGGCGTGGGCCAGCGGCACCAGGATCGCGGCGACGACGGCGAGCACCGCGAGCTTGCGGACGGCGGGGCGCCCGAGGAGGCCCGGCGCGGCGGGGCGCGGGGCGGCGGCGGTGACGGTCGCCATCAGACCACCCCCTTGGGCTGCTCCGTTCCGGCCACGACGCCGAGAAGGCGTTCGTGGTCCACCACCCCCAGGCAGCGGCCGTCCTCGACGACCCGGGCCGGGGAGCCGGTGCGGGCCACGGCCTCGATCGCCTCGGACACCGTGGCGTCGGGCGCGAGGGCCGGTCCGCTGCCGGCCTCGTCGGCGGAGGCGGCCCGCATGGCGGTGCGGACCGTCATGACCTGTTCGCGCGGGACGTCGCGGACGAACGCGCGGACGTAGTCGTCGGCCGGGGAGCCGACGATCTCCTCGGGGGTGCCGAGCTGGACGACGCGGCCGTCGCGCATCAGGGCGATCCGGTCGCCGAGCTTGAGGGCCTCGCTGAGGTCGTGCGTGATGAAGACCATCGTGCGACCCTCCTCGTGGTGCAGGCGGACGACCTCCTCCTGCATGTCCCGCCGGATCAGCGGGTCGAGCGCGCTGAACGGCTCGTCGAAGAGCAGCACCTCGGGGTCGACGGCGAGGGCGCGGGCGAGCCCGACGCGCTGGCGCTGGCCGCCGGAGAGCTGACCGGGGCGGCGGTGCTCCATGCCCTCCAGGCCGACCTTGGCCACGATCTCGCCGGCCCGCTCGCGGCGCGCGGCCTTGCCGACGCCCTGGATCTCCAGCCCGTACGCCACGTTGTCGAGGACGGTGCGGTGCGGGAGCAGGCCGAAGTGCTGGAAGACCATGGCGGCGCGGTGCCGGCGCAGTTCGCGCAGCCGGCCGCGGTCCATGGCGCGGACGTCCTCGCCGTCGATGGCGATGGTCCCGGCGGTCGGCTCGATGAGCCGGGTCAGACAGCGCACGAGCGTGGACTTGCCGGAGCCGGACAGGCCCATGACGACGAAGACCTCGCCCTTGCGGACGTCGAAGGAGACGTCCCGCACGGCCGCCGTGCAGCCGGTGCGCGCCCGCAGCTCGGCGGCCGGGAGCGCGGCGAGCTCCGGGTCGGCGGGGACCCGGCGCGCCTTGGGGCCGAAGACCTTCCACAGGCCGTCGACGGAGAAGACCGGCTCGCCGGTCGGGGGCTTGCGGGTCTCGGGTGTCTCGTCACGAGGCGTCAGGGGAGCTGTCGTACTCATCACGCCTCACCTCCCATCAGGTCCGCCGCCTTCTCCCCGACCATGAGCACCCCGATCATCGGGTTCACGGCGGTCATGGTCGGAAAGACGGAGGCATCGGCTATTCGGATGCCTTCGAGGCCGCGGATCCGCAGTTCGGGGTCCACGACGGCCAGTTCGTCGTCGGCGGCGCCCATACGGCAGGTGCCGGCCGGGTGGTACACGGTGTGCGCGACCTTGCGCGCGTACTCGCTCAGCTCCTCGTCGCCGGTGATGTCCGGGCCGGGGCAGACCTCGCGCTTGAGCCAGTGCGCGAGGGGTTCGGACTTCGCGATCTCGCGGGCGACGCGGATGCCGTCGACGAGGGTGCGGGCGTCGTAGTCGTCCTCGTCGGTGAAGTACCGGAAGTCCAGCGCGGGCTTCACGGACGGGTCGGCGCTGGTCAGGTACAGCCGGCCGCGGCTCTTCGGCTTGGGGATGTTCGGGGTCATCGAGACGCCGAACTCGGGCCGCTCGTAGCCCAGTCGCTCCGGGTTGTCCGTGAACGGGATCTGGTAGAAGTGGAACATCAGGTCGGGGCCCTGGTGTTCGGGGTCGCGCCGCACGAACAGGCCCGCGTCGGAGTCCATGGCGGAGTTGTCGGGGATGGGTCCGTTCGTCTCCCAGACGATGACCGACTCGGGGTGGTCGAGCAGGTTCTCGCCGACGCCCGGCAGGTCGTGGGCGACCGGGATGCCGAGCTCGGTCAGGTCCCGCTTCGGGCCGACGCCGGAGTGCAGCAGCAGCCGGGGTGTGTCGACGGCGCCGGCGCACAGGACGACCTCGCGGCGGGCCCGGATCAGCGTCTCCCGGCCGTCCTTGCCGCGCACGTGCACGCCCGCGGCGCGGGTGCCGTCCAGTTCGAGCTTGTACGCCCACGTCTCCAGCAGGATCGTGAGGTTCTCCCGCTCGTCCATCACGGGGTGCAGATACGCCACCGACGCGGACGAGCGCTTGTTGTTCTCGGGGTGGTAGGCGAGGTCGAAGAAGCCGACGCCCTCGGTGAACGGCTCCTTGTTGAAGCCCTCGACGCGCGGCACGCCGAGCGTGTCCTGGGCGGCGTCGACGAAGTCGCGGGCGATGGCGTTCCGGTCCTTCTCGTCGACCGGGACGATGTTGTTCTTCAGCCGGGCGTAGTACGCCTCCATGGGCACCGCGCCCCAGCCCTCGGCGCCGGCCGCCTCCCACTCGTCCCAGTCGGACGGCAGCGGCTTGAAGGCGATGAGCGTGTTGTGCGAGGAGCAGCCGCCGAGGACGCGGGCCCGGCTGTGCCGGATGTGGCTGTTGCCGCGCGGCTGTTCGGTGGTCGGGTAGTCGTAGTCCAGTTCGCCGCCGAGCAGGCCCATCCAGCGGCGCAGCGTCAGGACGTCGTCGCGGCCGACGTCACTGGGGCCGCCCTCGATGACGGCGACCGTGACGTCGGGGTTCTCGGTGAGCCGGGAGGCGATCACCGAACCCGCGGTGCCGCCGCCGACGACGACGTAGTCGTAGACAGGGGTGTTCTCGGACATGAGGGGGGTACTCCAGGGATCTCGCGAGGTCGTGAGCGGTGAGGAGAGGGTGATGTCAGCCGGAGAACCAGCGGACCGGCCGCGGTGCCAGGTTCTGGTAGACGTGCTTGGTCTCCCGGTACTCGGCGAGCCCGGCGGGGCCGAGTTCGCGTCCCACACCGCTCTTGCCGAAGCCGCCCCACTCCGCCTGCGGGAGGTAGGGGTGGAAGTCGTTGATCCAGACGGTGCCGTGGCGCAGCCGTCCGGCGACCCGGCGGGCCCGGCCCGCGTCGGCGGTCCACACGGCGCCGGCGAGACCGTACTCGGTGTCGTTCGCGAGGGCGACGGCCTCGTCCTCGGTGCGGAAGGTCTCGACGGTGAGGACCGGGCCGAAGACCTCCTCGCGGACGACGCGCATCTCGCGGTGGCAGTGGTCGAGGACGGTCGGCTCGTAGAACCAGCCGCTCGCCGGGCGGTCCGCGGACGGCTCGGGACGCCGGCCGCCGGAGCGCAGCACGGCGCCCTCCTTGAGCGCGGACTCGACGTACGCCTCGACCTTGTCGCGCTGCTGCTCGGAGACGAGCGGGCCGCACTCGACGCCGTCGGCGGTGCCCCGGCCGAGGCGGATCTTCTGCGCGCGGCGGGCGAGTTCGCTCACGAAGCGGTCCCGGACGGACTCCTCGACGATGAGCCGGGAACCCGCCGAGCAGACCTGGCCGCTGTGGATGAACGCGGCGTTGAGGGCCTGGTCGACGGCGGTGTCGAAGCCCTCGTCGGTGGCGCACGCGTCGGCGAAGACCACGTTGGGGTTCTTGCCGCCGAGTTCGAGCGCGACCTTTTTGACGGTGGGCGCGGCGGCCTGCGCCACCTTGGTGCCGCTGGCCAGCCCGCCGGTGAAGGAGACGAGGTCGACGTCGGGGTGCTCGGAGAGCCGGGCGCCGACGGAGTGGCCGGGGCCGGTGACGATGTTGGCGACACCGGAGGGCAGGCCCGCCTCGACGAGGAGGTCGATCAGGGCGATCGTCGTCAGCGGGGTGATCTCGCTGGGCTTGACGACGAAGGTGTTGCCGGCGGCGAGCGCCGGGGCGATCTTCCAACTGGCCTGGAGCAGCGGGTAGTTCCACGGGGTGATCAGCGCGCAGACGCCGACCGGCTCGTGCACGACGACGCTGTGGATGTCGGGGGAACCGGCGTCGACGACGCGGCCGGGGGCCTCGGCGGCGACCAGGTCGGCGAAGTAGCGGAAGGCGTCGGCGACGCAGTCGATGTCGACGCGCCCTTCCTCGACGGTCTTGCCGGCGTCGCGGCTCTCCAGCAGGCCGAGCTGCTCGCGGTCGCGCACGAGGAGGTCGGCGACCCGGCGCAGCAGGGCCGCGCGGTCGGCGACCGGGGTGCGCGGCCATGCGCCCTGACCGCCGTCGAAGGCGCGCCGGGCGGCCTCCACCGCGAGGTCGACGTCCTGTTCGTCACCCTCCGCGACCACGGCGAACGGCGTCGCGTCCGCGGGGTCGAGGATCTCGCGCGTCGCGCCGGAGACGGCGCCGCGCCATTCCCCTCCCACGTGGATGGTGCCGCGTGCCGTCAGTTCCGTACTGTCCGCCATGATCGGTGTTGCCTTCCGTTCCTGTCTCGAACCCATGCGTCACACAGGGGTCACTCACGGGACCGAGTGCACCTGCCCGCACCCCTCGCTTACATGCGCGATCGGTGAACGAAAGTGCGCCGGGTCACTGAAGATCCGCCCATAACCGGACATAAACCCCCGGTGGGCGGTGTCTTCCTCAGGAACGGTCAGCGGTACGACATGCGACAGGCCCCGCCCCGGAGGGAACCGGGACGGGGCCTGCGTGGCTTCAGGACGAAACCGGGGTCAGGGCTCAGATGAGGCCGAGGGCGCGGACCGCCTCGCGCTCCTCCTCGAGCTCCTTGACGGAGGCGTCGATACGGGCGCGGGAGAACTCGTTGATCTCCAGGCCCTGGACGATCTCGTACGCGCCGTCCTTCACGGTGACCGGGAAGGACGAGATGAGGCCCTCGGGGACGCCGTAGGAGCCGTCCGACGGGATGCCCATGGAGACCCAGTCGCCCTCGGCCGTGCCGTTGACCCAGGAGTACACGTGGTCGATGGCGGCGTTGGCGGCGGAGGCGGCCGACGAGGCGCCGCGGGCCTCGATGATCGCGGCACCGCGCTTGGCGACGGTCGGGATGAAGTCCTCGGCCAGCCACTTCTCGTCGTTGACGACCTCGGCGGCGTTCTTGCCGGCGATGGTGGCGTGGAAGATGTCCGGGTACTGGGTGGCGGAGTGGTTGCCCCAGATGGTGAGCCGCTTGATGTCGGCGACCGTCGAGCCCGTCTTCTTCGCGAGCTGGGTCAGCGCGCGGTTGTGGTCCAGGCGGGTCATCGCGGTGAAGCGCTCGGCCGGGACGTCCGGGGCGGCGGCCTGCGCGATGAGCGCGTTGGTGTTCGCCGGGTTGCCCACGACGAGGATCTTGACGTCGTCCGCGGCGTGGTCGTTGATGGCCTTGCCCTGCGGCTTGAAGATGCCGCCGTTGGCCTCCAGGAGGTCACCGCGCTCCATGCCCTTGGTGCGGGGGCGGGCGCCCACGAGCAGACCGACGTTGGCGCCGTCGAAGGCGACGTTCGGGTCGTCGGTGATGTCGATGCCCTGGAGCAGCGGGAACGCGCAGTCGTCGAGCTCCATCGCGGTGCCCTCGGCGGCCTTGAGCGCCGGGGTGATCTCCAGCAGGCGCAGCTTGACCGGCACGTCCGCGCCGAGCAGCTGGCCGGAGGCGATGCGGAAGAGCAGGGCGTAACCGATCTGGCCGGCCGCGCCGGTGACGGTGACGTTCACGGGAGTGCGGGTCATGGCGTTCTCCGTAGGACAGCTGTCGGTGGGTCGTCCCCGCCCCGGGGTGCGGGACGTCAGGATGATCGATCTCTTGGCGTCGAGAGATCCACCGGTCAGGCTATCGCGCATCCGGGAGCGCGCACGGCCGGGTCCCTGTGGCCCGGCCCACAGCGTCACCGCGATGGCGTGGAACCGCCGTCGCGACGAGGAGGAGACGAGGGAGAAGGGGGCGGCCACCGGTCCGGGAGAGAGGGACCTGGCGGCCGCCGGGTGGGGGTACCGATGCCGGACTCCCGTGGGGGTATCGGTTCGCGTGCCCAGTAATCGGGGCCGCATTCCTGCCCCGCCGGATTTCTTCACGGATCCTCGTGGAGCCGGGAAGCCGGCGGGGCCGGGTGCCCCGCTACTTGGTGCAGCCGTCCTGTCCGGCGGGCAGGGTCACACAGGCGACGGCCTCGCCCGCGTCCTTCACCGCCACCATCGGCGTGTAGGCGATCGTGTCACCGGTCGCCGTGATCGAGCCGGTCTCCTTGGCCTTGCCGACCTCGACCGAGACCTCGGCGCCCTGCGACGCCTGGGTGACCCGGCCCCACGCGGCCCCGCACGTCTCGCTGTAGCGCACCTCGACCACGGCCGTGCCGACCGTCGCGGTCTTGGCGGTGGTCACCAGGTCGCCGCTGCACCCCATCGCCTCGGCGTCCTTGCCGGTGCAGGAGTCACCGCTGCACTTGACCCCGGCCGGCAGGTCCTGGCCGGTGGTGGCGCTCGGCGAGGGCGTCCGGGCGGCCTCGTCGTCCTTCTTCCCGCTGCCGCTGGAGGTGAGGTAGAAGGCCAGGCCGATGACGACCAGCACACCGACGACGCCCGCGAGGAACATCGTCACCCGCCGCTTGCCCGCACCGGCGGCGGGGGCCCGCCGGTCGGCCCGGGGGCCCTGCGGTGGCTCGCCGAACTCCCCCGGAGCGCCGGGCGGGTACGGGGACGCGCCACCGGGTGCCGCAGGGGCACGCCCGGCGCCGGTCGGCGCGGGGCCCCGATAGCCCGCCACACCCCAGGAGTTGCCGCCGGAGGACTCGGCGTCCCGCGACGGGCCCGGACGGCCCGAGGAGTCCGGTACGTCGGGAGCGGACGGCTGGACCGGCACCGTCGGGGACACACCGGCCGGACCGGCCACACCGGGAGTCGCCGTGGCGCTCCCGCCCCGGCGGGCGGCCCTGCCCGTCTTCGTGGCGCCCTTGGCGCCGGCCGGCGGCGGGCCGAACTCGCTCAGTGCCGCGCGGGCCTGGGAGATCCGGATGGCCTCCATGGTCATGTCGTGGCGCATCTCCGAACGGCTCCAGGCACGCTCGGCAAGCTCCCACATCGTCGTCAGGTGTACCGGGTTGGTCCCGGTGACCTCGGCGAGCGCCACGATCGCGCCCTTGGGCGCGAGCAGCCGCCCGTTCAGATACCGCTCCCAGGACGTCTTGCTGTAGCCGGTGCGGTCGGCGAGCGCGGCGATGCTCAGACCACTGCGGTCCACGAGCCTGCGCAACTGGCTCGCGAACTCTCTGACCTGCGGATCCATCTCATCCGGCAAGTCCTTCCAACGAGGCATGCTCCCCCCTCTTCCCCCGGTTGGTGCTGGTGTTACTCGCGATTCCCCCGCGCGTGGTGCCCTCTGCCGAGTCCCCGGTGTGGCTACCCACAGGGATGCGCCCACTAAGGATCTCAGTTCCCGGGGTGGGGGCGCACGGGAGCATCGGGACCGTGGCATGCACCGTCGCACGCCCGTCTGGTCGCGTCCAGTGTTCCACCGGCTCCCCCGGCCGGCCCACACAACCCTGGTAGTAAGCCCTTGCACTCCCTCGTGGCCCTTCGGAAGCCCCGGGCGTTCCCGGTGGACCACGCTAGCCCGCCCGTCGAACGACTTCCTCGTACATGCGCGATTTTGTCAACACATCGACACACGGATCGCACATGAACGATCACTCAGGTCGCAGACGGTGCTTTCGGACGCACACACGCGCGCTCACCCCGCAGAGCGCGCGGGGACACGGAAGGCCCCTCGCGTCCGGCTCAGCCGAACGCGAGGGCGCCGATCAGCGCGGTCAGGGCCAGGAGGGCGGCGAGCACCACGGCCGCCGTCAGCAGCCGCCTCGACGGGGACGGACGGGCCGGCAGGGGCGCGTCCCACCACGGGAGGGTCGGGTCGTCCTCGTAGTCGTCGCCGGGGTCCTGCTCGGTGGCGGGCCTCTCATGGAGCGCGGGCTCGGCGCCCTCCGGTCTTCCCGGGGCCGTCGGCTGCTTCGGCCACACCTTGACCGCCAGCTCCCAGCGCACTCCGAAGCGCTCGGCCTCCTCCGCCCCGGTCCCGGCGACCCGGCACAGTGCCACGACGGCCTGGCGGGGCGGCGGCTGGGTGGCGTTGAGATAGCGCTGCCAGGAGGACTTGCTGTACGCGGTGCGCGCGCCCAACGCGACCAGACTGAGGCCCGTACGGTCCTTGAGCAGCCGTAACTGCTCCACGAAGTGCCGCACCTCGGGCGGCAGACCCTCGGGCAGCGGCTGCCACGCACCCATCGCTCACCTCCGAACGGACTCGTTCGGGTGACGACACGACGGCGTTCCTTGGTTCCCGGTGCGCGGGGCGTAGCGGAACGGTCACTTCCGTGCCACAGCGCGCGGACAGGCGTTGAACAGCGACTCCGCCGTGCCCGAGGGTTGACGTACGACGGCGGCCCGTCCCTCTTCGGGGGAGGGGACGGGCCGCCGTCGTACGCGAGGTCTCAGTTGTCGACCGTGAAGTGCAAAGCGTCCTTGAAGAACGGGACCGTCAGCAGCGGGTTCGGCTGGGCCATCAGCGCCAGCAGCACGATCGCGAGCCCCAGCACGCCGTACGTCACCATGTCGGTGAAGCGGGAGCGCACGGCGAGCATGCCGACGCTCGGCAGGAGCCAGCGCAGCACCGCGCCGACCAGCAGCGCGCTTCCAATGAGCAGCGTGCCGGCCCGGAACACGTCGAGCGCGGTGATGAGCAGGCCCACGGCGACCAGTCCGCAGACGAGCAGGATCGGCCACTGCCGGGCGGGGGCCGGCGCGTCACCGGGCGCCGCCCGGCCACCGCCCTCCGGGCGGGCCGTGTCCCGGGTGAACAGGGGGAAGCGCCGGGTGGTCCGCCGGGGCGTGCCGTCCGCGTCCGGCGCACTGATCGGATCCCGGACCTCGATGTCGTCCGCGCCGTCGGCGCCGCGCTCAGCCGACACTGCGCTCCGCCGCCTCGACCACGTTGACCAGCAGCTGCGCCCGGGTCATCGGGCCCACGCCGCCGGGGTTCGGGGAGATCCAGCCGGCCACCTCGGCGACACCGGGGTGGACGTCGCCCACGATCTTGCCCTCGGCGCTGCGCGAGACACCGACGTCGAGGACGGCCGCGCCGGGCTTCACGTCCTCGGGGCGGATCAGATGGGCGGAGCCCGCGGCGGCGACGATGATGTCCGCGCGCTTGAGGTGCGACGACAGGTCGCGCGTCCCGGTGTGGCACTGGGTCACGGTCGCGTTCTCGCTGCGGCGGGTCAGCAGCAGCGGCATCGGGCGGCCGATGGTGACACCGCGGCCGACGACCACGACCTCGGCGCCCTTGATCTCCACGCCGTAGCGGCGCAGCAGGGTGAGGACGCCGTTGGGGGTGCAGGGCAGCGGGGCGGGCTCGTTCAGGACGAGGCGGCCCAGGTTCATCGGGTGCAGGCCGTCGGCGTCCTTGTCCGGGTCCATCAGCTCCAGGATGCGGTTCTCGTCGATGCCCCTGGGCAGCGGGAGCTGCACGATGTAGCCGGTGCAGGCCGGGTCCTCGTTGAGTTCGCGGACGACTGCCTCGATCTCCTCCTGCGTGGCGGTGGCGGGCAGTTCGCGCTGGATGGAGGCGATGCCGACCTGCGCGCAGTCGCGGTGCTTGCCGGCGACGTACTTCTGGCTGCCGGGGTCGTCCCCGACCAGGATCGTGCCGAGGCCGGGCGTGACGCCCTTCTCCTTCAGCGCCGCCACGCGGGCGGTCAGGTCGGACTTGATCGCGGCTGCGGTGGCCTTGCCATCGAGAATCTGGGCGGTCATGCCCCCATCCTCCTTGATGACGCCCCCACTCTTCCAATCCGGGTCCCGGGCGGGCCGCCGGCACATCTCCGGGCGTATGCGTCCATGATCAGCGATGTTGCACTTGCACAACACATAGGGAATGCGGCTGGACAAGTAAGAGCAGACTAAAGAACGATGTGACGGCAGTGCCGCGGGCAGTACCGGGGGGACGAACCGCATCAGTCACATCTCCTCCGCACCGTGCCGCGCGTCCCCGCACCCGGACAACGGAGGAAAGACCGCCATGAGTTTCGGCGACCCGAACAACCCTTACGGCCCGCCGCCCCAGGGCCAGCCCGGTTACCCGCCGCAGCCCCCGCAGGGACAGCCCGGTTACGGCTACCCGCAGGGCGCTCCCCAGCAGCCGCCCGCCTACGGCTACCCGCAGGGCCAGCCGGCCTACCCCGGTTACCCGGGCGGGCCGATGATGCCCATGGAGATGCCCGGCCTGATGAAGACGGCCCGTGTGCTGCTCTTCATCCTCTCCGGCTTCCAGCTCCTGTTCGGCCTCATCGCCGGTGTCGCGGTCGGCGCGGCCCAGGACCTGTCCAACGGCGTCGGCTCCGGTGACTCCACCGACTCGCTCGCCGGTCTGGGCTTCCTGCTGGCGGGTCTCCTGCTGGCGCTCGGCGCGCTGTCCATCTTCCTGGGCGTGAAGTTCAAGAACGGCGGCAGCGGCATCCGTGTCACGACGATCGTGTACGCGTCGCTGATGATCCTCGGCGGCATCGTGAACATCGCGAGCGGTGGCAACGGCTCCGCCACCTTCGGTGGTCTGATCTCGCTCACCATCGCCGGCATCATCCTGGCCTCGATGGTCAACAGCCAGGCGTCCGCCTGGTTCAACCGCCCGCGGTACTGACCCGCCAGGCCGCCGCGGAGGACCGCCGGGCGGACCGGACCGATTCGTCACAGCCGAGGCCGTGTTCCCCGCACCGGGGACACGGCCTCGCTGTCGTGTGCGCTCGAAGGCCCCGTGGCGCGGGTCGGCAATGAACACCCGCCGGACGTTGCCCGGTTGTCGACCAGATCTTGTCAGTGGCACCCGGCAGGATGGTCACGCGGCTTGTGGCGCAACGGGGTTGGGGAGAGGCATGTGGTCTCCCGCGTCCGGTGTGCCGCGCTCCGACGACGAGCCGCGGTCCCTGAAGTCCCGTACGGAAGGTTCACCTGTGAGAACGAAGCGCATCGCCCTGGCCCTCGCAGCAAGCGCTCTCGCCCCGGCGCTCCTCGCGTCCGCACCGGCCTTCGCCGCCGACGCGGCACAGCCCGCCGCCACCGTCGCCGTGACGTCCCCCACCGGTACGGGAGTCGACGACCTGTCCGACGACGACGTCCGCGTGGCCATCGCGCGCATCCTGTACACCGCCACCCAGAACGGCGACAGGGCCGTCATCCGCGAGGCCAACGAGGCCCTCGACGGCACCATCGAGGACCAGCGCGCCTTCCTGGAGACCGGGTACCGGCTCGCCCAGGCCGAGGACGACGCGGTCGCCGTCAACCGCATCCTGTACAAGGCCCTCCAGAACGGCGACAAGGCCGTCATACGCGAGGCGAACAAGGTCCTCGACGACGGCACCCCGGAAACGCTGCGCGCCTTCCTGGAGACCGGCTACCGCCTCGCCCAGGCCGAGGACGACCGGGTCGCCGTGGCCCGTATCCTCGCCGATCCGACGATCAGCGCCGCCCTGCGCGCGGCGGCCGAGGACGTCATGGACGGCACGCCGGAGGAGCTGCGGTACTTCCTCGAGGTCGGGCGGTACGAGGTCGGCCGGTAGGGCCGTGAGCGGTCCGGGATGACGCGGGGGCCCGCCGTCCGGCGACGGCGGGCCCCTGCGGTCCTGCGGCTCAGTGGAAGAAGTGCCGCGTCCCGGTGAAGTACATCGTGACGCCCGCCTTCTTCGCGGCCTCCACGACCAGCTCGTCACGGACCGAACCGCCGGGCTGGACCACGGCCTTCACGCCGGCCTCGATCAGGATCTCCAGGCCGTCCGGGAAGGGGAAGAACGCGTCGGACGCGGCGTACGAGCCCTGGGCGCGCTCGGCACCGGCCCGCTCCACCGCCAGCTTCGCGGAGTCGACCCGGTTGACCTGGCCCATGCCGACGCCGACCGAGGCGCCGTCCTTGGCGAGCAGGATGGCGTTGGACTTCACGGCCCGGCACGCCTTCCAGGCGAACGCGAGCTCGGCCAGCTCCTCGGCGGAGAGCGCCTCGCCCGTCGCCAGGGTCCAGTGCGCCGTGTCGTCGCCCTCGGCCTGCAGGCGGTCGGTGACCTGGAGGAGGGCACCGCCGTCGATGGGCTTGACCTCGACCGGGTTGCCGGGGCGCTCGGGGCAGCGCAGCACGCGGATGTTCTTCTTCTTGGCGAGGGCCTCGAGGGCGCCGTCCTCGTAGCCGGGCGCGACGATGACCTCGGTGAAGATCTCGGCGACCTGCTCGGCCATCTCCTTGCTGACCGGCCGGTTCACGGCGATCACACCGCCGAACGCCGACAGCGGGTCGCAGGCGTGCGCCTTGCGGTGCGCCTCGGCGACGTCCGCGCCGATCGCGATGCCGCACGGGTTGGCGTGCTTGATGATCGCGACGCAGGGCTCGGCGTGGTCGTACGCGGCACGGCGCGCGGCGTCCGTGTCGGTGTAGTTGTTGTACGACATCTCCTTGCCGTGCAGCTGCTCGGCCTTGGCCAGGCCGGCGCCCGTGCCGTCGACGTACAGCGCGGCCGGCTGGTGCGGGTTCTCGCCGTAGCGGAGGGTGTTCTCCCGCTCCCAGGTGGCGCCGAGGAAGTCGGGGAACTGCGACTCGTCCACGGGGGCGTAGGAGGACGCGAACCAGCTCGCCACGGCCACGTCGTAGGCCGCCGTGTGCTGGAACGCCTCGGCCGCGAGCCGCTTGCGCGTGGGGAGGTCGAAGCCGCCGCCGCGGACGGCGCCGAGGACGTCGGCGTACCGGTCGGGGCTGGTGACGACGGCGACCGACGGGTGGTTCTTGGCGGCCGCGCGCACCATCGACGGGCCGCCGATGTCGATCTGCTCGACGCACTCGTCGGGCGACGCCCCGGACGCCACGGTCTCGCGGAACGGGTAGAGGTTGACGACGACCAGGTCGAACGGCTCGACGCCCAGCTCGGCCAGCTGCTCGCGGTGGCTGTCCAGACGCAGGTCGGCCAGGATGCCGGCGTGCACGCGCGGGTGCAGTGTCTTCACCCGGCCGTCCAGGCACTCGGGGAAGCCGGTGAGCTCCTCGACCTTGGTCACGGGGACCCCGGCCGCGGCGATCTTCGCGGCCGTGGAGCCGGTGGAGACGAGCTCGACACCCGCCTCGTGCAGGCCGCGCGCGAGGTCTTCCAGACCGGTCTTGTCGTAGACGCTGACGAGCGCCCGTCGGATGGCCCGCTTGTTGCTCTCGGCGGTCACTGGATAACTACCTTTCGTCCCTCAATGCGATAGCCGTTGCGGGCGATCCGCCCCACGACCTCGACGAGCAGCCTTCGCTCGACTTCCTTGATGCGCTCGTGCAGAGCGCTCTCGTCGTCCTCGTCCCGGATCTCGACCACGCCCTGAGCGATGATCGGCCCGGTGTCGACGCCGTCGTCGACGAAGTGGACGGTGCAGCCGGTGACCCTGGCTCCGTACGCGAGGGCGTCACGGACGCCGTGGGCGCCGGGAAAACTGGGCAGCAGGGCGGGGTGGGTGTTGATGAACCGGCCGCCGAAGCGCGCCAGGAACTCCTTGCCCACGATCTTCATGAAACCGGCGGAGACCACGAGGTCGGGCTCGTACGCGGCGACGGCCTCGGCGAGCGCGGCGTCCCACTCCTCGCGGGTGGCGTGGTCCTTCACCTTGCGGACGAAGGTCGGCAGCCCGGCGCGCTCGGCCCGGGCGAGCCCCTCGATGCCCTCGCGGTCGGCGCCCACGGCCACGATCTCGGCGCCGTACGCATCGGATCCGACGGCGGCGATCTCGTCGAGCAGCGCCTGGAGGTTGGTGCCGGATCCGGAGACCAGCACGACGAGGCGCTTGGCCACGGGCTTGGCGGCCACGATGAGCCCTTTCTCGGGGGTGCGTTCTTCGCGGCCGGCGGCACGACGAGCACCGCTTGTGCGTTCATACGAATGCGTCGCGCCCCGGGATACGGGGAAGTCTACGAAGCAGCCGACCGCCAGCAACGATACCGGCACCCCGGTGCGGCCCCCATGGGACGGGGGCCGGGCCGGGAGGTAGCGTCTGTGCCGGGGGCGGCCCGGGAACGCGCGCGATGCCCGGTGCGTTGAGGAAGTGACAGCTCAGACAGCCCGGACGGCCCCACAGCCCGGGCGGCACAGCCCGCACAGCTCCAGACCACCGTCCCGTCCAGCCGACCACAGGGAAGACGCTCGATTTGATGCCGGACCGCAGCCTGCGACTCCACACGCTCTCCTCGCATCCGGTGCAGGGAGGGGTGCACAGCGGCGTGCTGCTGCGGGAGCGCCCCTCCTCACCGCCCGACGCGCCCTCCGGCGGACAGGGCGGCGACGAGCGGGGCGACGGCCGGAAGCAGGACGACAACCCCTTCGCACCGCCCCCCGAGGGCACCCCGGACCAGCCCTGGCAGCCCCGCCACCCCTCGGGCGGGAACGATGACGACGCGCAGGGCCGGGGCGACGGCGGCGAGCCCCCGTGGGGCAGCCAGTGGAGCGACCGCCAGCCCGGCCGCTCGTCCGGCGGCGGCTTCGGCGAGCGGCCCCGCGGCGGCCCCGAAGGCCCCGGCCAGGGCGGCTCCCCCGGCTCGAACATGCGCTGGGACCCGACGGACCCCGCGCAGCGCCGCGCCCGCTACGCGCTGCTCTCCGGTATGTGGGCCTTCTTCTTCTCCCTGTTCAGCTGGCCCTACGTGGCCCTGCTCCTGGGCGCGCTCTCCCTGTACTGGGGGATCAGCAGCCTGCGCGCCAAGCCGCGCACCCCGGACCCGGACAGCCCGGCCCCGGCGCGGACCGGCGGCCGCCCCCAGACGACCGCCGCGGTCAGCGGCCTGGTCACGGCGTCCCTCGCGCTCGCGGTGGTCGCCGCCGGGTTCACGGCGCAGATGGTCTACAGCGACTACTACACCTGCCGCAGCGACGCGCTCACCAGCGAGGCAGAGCAGTCCTGCAAGCAACTGCTCCCGGAGGAGCTGCGCGGGGTGCTCGGCAGCACCGAGTGACCCGTCCGGGCGGTCCGCGGTCCCGTCAGGAGGCGGCGGCGCCCGGGTGCGGGGGGCCGGGGGGCCTCTCGGGGGTGGTGGTGTCGGGTTCGGGTTCGGGTTCGCTTGTGGCTTCGGATGCGGGTTCGGCGTCGGCGGGGTTGGCGTCGGTCGGTCGGACGTCTGTCGGCCGGGCGTCTGCTGGCCGGGCGTCTGCCGGCCGGGCGTCAGGGGTCGGGGGCGCCTGCGGGACGTCCTGAGTGTTCGTCGAACCGTCGTCGGGGGTCGATGCCGTGTCCGGGGCCTTCGGGTCCGGTTCCTTCGGGTCCGGTTCCTTCGGGGTGGCGGCGGTGGACTCGAAGCCGTCCGGCTCGAAGGTCGTGTCGTGGTCGTACGCCCCGTACGGCACCTCCTCCGCCGCTTCGTAGGCGTCGTCCCCGTCGTACCGGGCGGCCGCGGCCGAGCCGCCGGGCCGGCCGTCGTTCTGCTGCGGTACGGGCTGGTCCTTCGCCAAGGCCGTGAACGGGCCCTTGCGCCCACCCGCCGCAACCTTCTTCCGGGCGCTGGTCGACGGGTCCGCCGCGCGGGGCGGACCGATCGCCTTGACCCGTGGCTCCGCGTCCCTCCGGGTGGCGTGCGCCAGGCACCGCCAGCCGCGGACAACCACGGCCACCGGGACGCCCACAACCGCGACCCACACCAGCGTCGCCGCGCCCGCCTGCCACCACACCGGCCCGAACTCCGCCAGGGCACCCCGGCCGAGCGGTCCGCCCGACAGCCCGGCCAGCACGGCGACCAGACAAGCGCAGATGACGGAGGCCAGCAGGGCGGCCGCGGCTGTCCGCAGCGGCGACCAGGTCGGCGTGGCCGGCGGCCGGGCCGGGGACGGCGCGTTCCTCCCGCTCCACGTCTGTGGCCCGGAGTGCGCCCGTCCGCCCCGGGTCCGGCCCGTCCCGGTGGCCGTGTCACCCGGTGCGCCGGGGTCGGCACCGGAGCCCCACCGGGCCGCGCCCCGGCCCAGGACCACACCGGCCACGACCGGGACCGCCGCCACCGCCCATTGCAGCGGTCCGACGATGCCGGTCGACGGCACGGCGTCGAGCAGCGGGAAGGGCGGCAGGGGCGGTGGCGGTGCCGAGGTCAGCGGGGCCACCACATGCCCGGCGCCGAGCACGAAGCCGGGGCCGAGGGCGTAGGACGCCGCCCACACTGCCGCGTTCGGGACCAGGGAGGCGCACAGCAGCAGGACGCCGATCCGGCCCGACCAGCCCTGGGTCAGTCCGGTGAAGGTCTGCCGGGCGTCCACGCCGTGCCACACCAGGGACACGGCCACCAGCAGCGCCCCGCCCCCGACGAGCGCCGCCGCGCCCGCTCCGGCCGCGCGGGCCGCCGCCGCGAGCCGGGCCGGCGCGTCCGGTCCCTGCGCGAGCCGCCGCGCACGGCCGGGCAGCGCGCCGAGCAACCCGTGCGCCGCCTCGGGACGGCGCTCGCACGCCGTCCACACGCCCACCCCGGCGACCACCATCACGACGAGGGGCACGCACAGCACGGCCGACGGCCAGGACGGCTTCAGGACGCCGCCGGCCGCGTACAGCGCCGCCGCCGTCGCCACGCCGAGGTACCCGAGCACCACACCCGCCCAGGCCGTGGGCCCGGGCACGGGCGGGGCGCCGTCCCCGCCGTCCGCCGCCGCGTCCCGGGCCGCCCGGTGCACCAGGCAGACCGGCAGCACGAACAGCAGCAGCGGGGTGACCCCGACCGGCACGGAGGCCCCCGAGAGGGTGCCGGCGCGGACCAGTTCGGCGCCGTGCCCCAGCAGCCACAGCACGGCGGCGATCCGCAGAGCGCCACCGGGCCCGCTGTCCGGATAGGGCGAGACCACCCAGAGCACCATCACCAGGACCACGAGGGCCCCGAGCCCGAGCGCCGCGGCGACCGCACCGTTGAGAAGGCTGGCGCTCAGCCCCGGCGTGCGGTGACGCAACCGTGTGAGCAGGGACGACAGGGGCGTTCGGCGAGCGGTCATCTCGATCACGCCGCCATGCTCCCAACGACACGCGCTCAACCCTCGCAACAGGCGAACCTCCGAAGTGTCGCCCAATATACGTTTATGTACTTTTTCACACGGAGGGGTGCACTGTGACGCAGAGCCCGGCAACGCCGATTCCCCCGCCCACGGAGCGCCGACGTCTGCGCGAGGCCGGGTCCTTGACGCAGGCTCAGGTCGCGGAACGGGTCGGCGTCACCCGTCGGACGGTGCGCGCGTGGGAGACCGGCCGCGCGGCTCCGTCGGGCCGGGAGGGCGAGGCGTACCTGGATCTGCTGAGGTCCCTCGAGGAGCGGAGGGAGGATCAGGAACAATCAGGCGATCGCGACATGACGGAACGTCACTCGGAGACCGGGGCCGAGGGGGACGGTCTCGTCGGGGACGCGGCGGCCGACCCCACCGGCCCGCACCCCGGCCGACCCCTCACCCCCGCCCAGGCGTTCGACGCCCTCTACGCCTTCTGCGCCCCCGCCCTCGTACGGCAGACCTATCTGCTCACCGGGCGGCGGGAGCTGGCGCGGGAGTCCGTCGAGCGGGCCTTCGAGATCGCCTGGCAGCGCTGGCCCGAGGTCGCCCGGGACCCCGACCCGGCGGGCTGGGTGCGGGCGACGGCGTACGACTTCGCCCTGTCGCCCTGGCACCGGTTCCGCCCCCGCTACCGGCATCCCGAGCCCCCGCCGGCCGACACCGCCGACCGGCTCCTGCTCGACGTCCTGCTCGACCTCACCCCGTCGCAGCGCCGCACCCTGCTCCTGTACGACGGTGTCGGTCTCGACCTGCCCGAGACGGCGGCCGAGACCGAGGCGACCACCCCGGCCGCCGCCAACCGCATCCTGCACGCCCGGGCCGCCGTCGCCACCCGGATGCCCACCCTGTCCGACCCGGACGACCTCCATCGCCGGCTGGCCGAACTGGCCTCGGCGGAACGTCTGCGGGCCGCCGCCGCCCCGGCCGTCCGCGAGGGGAGCGAACGCCGGGCGCGCTTCTGGACGCGGGCCGCGATCGCGTTCACCGTGGCGCTGATCGGCACGACCGCGCTGACGCTGCGGACCGCGCCCACCCGGTACGAACCGCCGGTGCCGCCGGGGGCGACGGTGCACGGGGTACCGCCTCCCGTGGCGCCGGGGCCGTTGTCGCACAAGGAGCAGAGGCTGCGCGACAAGCTCCGCTCGGAGCCGCACGCCGGCCCGGAGCGGCTCGCGCCCCAGCCGTTCTAGGAGGTGTGCTGGAACGTCGGTGGGGCCCCCCCCCCCCCCGGGCGGGCCCCCCCACCACTACGCGCGCATCCGGGGGCGCCGCAGCCCCCCCCGCGAAAGCCGGCCGGCGTAGCCCGAAACGAGGGGGGGATGG